>WGCT01000194.1 GCA_015493625.1 Draconibacterium sp.
AATTTATCCCGACTCGGGAGTTGAGCTAACTAAGTTTACAGCGAAGAATTACGACAAAATTATGAATGCTATTTCGTTTGGAATTTACAAACGTTTTATTCATCGGGTTGTAAAAAATATGGGGATTTCGGTTGGTGACAATATATTGGATTTGGGTTGCGGAACCGGTAGAAATGCCCATTTAATGCTCGATTATGCAGGGAAAAAAGGACGATTAACCGGTATCGACATTTCGAAAGAGATGGAGATGCAGTTTTTACTTAAATTCGACGGAAAGCCAAATGTTACTTTTATTAATCAACGCATCGACCAACCATTTACACTCGAAGAAAAATTCGACAAAGTATTTATCAGTTTTGTCATTCACGGGTTTCCGCACGAAGTAAGAAACACGGTTATTCAGAATGCTTTCAACAATTTAAAACCGGGTGGCGCATTTTATATTCTCGATTTTGCCGAATTCGACATGAAAAAAATGCCTGCGCATCATCGTTTTATTTTTAAGAAAATTGAATGTAAATACGCTTTCGATTACATTGAACGCGACTGGAAAGAGATATTAACAACAACCGGATTTAGCAATTTCGAAGAGAGCTTCTATTTAAAAAATTATGTACGACTTTTAAAAGCGGTAAAAGCCGAATAGCGTTTTTAAAAATGAAACATTGATGACAAAAGATTTCACACACAGAAGCATGATTTAGTGAAAGCACTAATTTCCTTGTGTCTTAATTCTTGCTTCTAAATTTTAAATAGATGGGAAAATTAGAGATTACAATTTTAACCGAAAATGTTGCCGGAGGTAAATTCCTTGCAGAACACGGATTGTCGTACCTAATTAATATTGATAATGATTTGGTTTTATTCGACACAGGACACTCCGATGTTTTTCTGAAAAATGCAAATGCACTCGGGCTCAACATTCATAAAGATGTTTCAAAAGTAGTGTTAAGTCACGGGCACTGGGACCACGGCGACGGGTTGCGGTTTATCGCCAATAAAACATTAATTACCCATCCCGGCTCGTTTGCAAAACGGTACCGAAAAGCAAATGGCACTACTGTTGGGCTAACACTTTCGGAAAAAGAGATAAGCAAAAAGTTTACATTAATTGAAAGTAAACGTTCGTATAAAGTTTCGGAAAATCTCTTTTTCCTTGGCGAAATTCCTCGAATAAATAGTTTCGAAAGTAAAACAACAACTTTCGAATTAGAAAACGGAGAAGATGATTTTATTCCCGACGATTCGGCACTGGCAGCAATTATAAATAACGAACTTGTTGTTATTACCGGCTGCTCGCATTCGGGCATTTGTAACATTTGTGAACACGCTAAAAAAATTACTGGCATTACTAAAATTGCAGCCGTAATTGGCGGGTTTCATCTAAAACATCAGAACAACCAAACAAAAAAAACAGTTGAGTATTTTAAGTTAAACGGTGTAAAAAGACTGTTACCATCGCACTGTACAGAGTTGCCGGCTTTAACAATATTTTACGAAACATTTAAAACAGAACAAGTAAAAACAGGAGTAAAATTTCAATTTTAAAATGAGAAAGACAATTCTTATAACGGGCGCAACCGACGGAATAGGAAAAGCAACAGCTGAATTCCTGGCAAATGAGGGGCACAAAGTAATTATTCATGCACGTTCGGAAGAAAAGGGAGAAAAGACCGTTAACAAAATTTGGAAAAAAACCGGAAACAAAACAACAGAGTTTTTGGTAGCCGATTTTACCGAATTGCCGGCTGTAAAGAATATGATTTCGGAACTAAAAAATAGATTTGATACTATTGATGTTTTAATTAATAATGCAGGAGTTTATCGCCCTGAAAAAACAGTTTTGAGCAACGGATTGGAAGAGACATTTATGGTTAACTATCTGGCACACTTTCACCTCACAACTTCGCTGCTTCCTCTGTTAGAAAAGTCGTTACAAGCCCGGATTATTAATGTCTCCTCAATGATTCATGCCACCGAAATAGATTTCGGAAACCTGCAGGGCGAAAAGTGGTACGATGGCAGCGATGCCTACTCGCGCAGTAAATTGTGCAACGTTTTATTTACCTATAAATTGGCAAACCTGTTAAACAAAAAACCAATTACTGTTAATGCAATACATCCCGGAGTAATAAATACAAAACTTTTAATTGCCGGCTGGGGGCCGGTTGGCGAAGATGTTAGGTTTGCCGCCCAACGATTTGCTTTTCTTGCCGAAGATGAATCGCTAAAACATACAACTGGCAAATGTTTTAGCAATAACCACAAAACCAACTCGGCTCCAATCAGTTATAAAAAAGAGGTTCAGGATAAAATGTGGGATATTTCAACCGCAATAATTGAGAAAATTTCGTAGTTTAAATTATTGCAAAAAGAAATAACTGCTGAATTATAATTTATACCCCACCGAGAGTTTCCAGAGTCGAGTTTTTATCGATTGTTCGCTACTGTTCGAAAGCTCCGGAAATCCAAGATCGTAATAAGCACCCACTTCCCAGTCGCCAAAGTCCATACCACCGCCAAAAGTAACACCAATATCGAAACGTTTAATTTCGCCTTCGTTATCGCCCCACTTTATTTTTTCTTTTTCAGCCTGACCGTTACCTGTCCAGTTGTACATGGCCATAACATTTCCGGCAAAACCAATATCGACCCACGGTCCGGCTGCCAAAAACCATTTCGACTTTGCTCCCATATCGAAATTGGTTTTAAATGTTATTGGCACATCGATGTAGAACAAATTCATTTTCCCGCCATACGGATAAACATTATCGAGCGCATTTATTTTTATCCCCTTTAAAATAACCATCAATCCGGTTTCGAACGATAGCAGTTCCGAAATTGGTCGTTCGAAACTCGCTCCTGCCTGAAAACCGGGCTGTGTAATATTAAATAAACTGTTGTATTCAACCCCTTCCGATTTGTACATAAAATCGCTTAAATTCACCCCACCTTTTAACCGTATTGTTTGCGAATAGCTTTGAATAGACAGCATTGCAATTGTTGCAAACAGTATGTATTTTAACTTCATATATTTTTTATATTTCAATGCAAAATAGTAAAATTTAAACCACAATACGTAGAATCTACCGATTTTCTAAAGTACTATATCCTTAAATATTTGGGAATGCTTAAAAACTATTTTACTACTCAGCAGATTTAAAGTATTGATTATTAATAGCCCCATGCTTTACATACTGTGTAAAAACAGTCTTTTTATCATTTGTCGTCCCATTTATATGGGACGGAATGTGGAATCTCTCTATTCAATAACCATTGGATAAATCCAACGTTTAATTGCAGCAAAAAAGCATTGGAAAAATATCTAATGAGGTTGGGCTGGATATGGATTTTGTTTTCGTACATCCATTTTTGGAGATACTATCCAACTAAAACATTAACAGATCTCACTGACACAATGGACATTAAGTCGAGTAATCCAGAAAACAAGCAGGTTTTACTTATTTTACTTTTAATTTATATGAGAAGCCCCACTCAATCCAGTCGGCAATTCCACCGTTACGGGTTTTAAGCGCAATATGTGCATCGAGATTATCGGTTATTCCAATTTTACCTCCTACGCGCATATACCATTTTCCACGCTGTTCGAAGTTTTTATGAATGTACCTTCCGTAGTTAAACATAAAAGCAAACCGTTCTATTAAATATTGAAATCCGACGTGTGCACCATAAAACGATTTATCGGCAAAAGTTGTTTCCTGTGGTAATTTATCGTCGTACAAATACTCAACCGAGCCATCGTAAAAAGCATCTATCCCAACCAGTGCTTTAAATTTTCTTGCAAACTGGTATGCATAATCTACCGACCAAGTACTTGCAACGTAACGTGGTCCTTCGGCTCCGGTAGTATCTACATTTCCATTCTCATCTTTTGCATCTCCCGGCTCGGCCTGTACAGTAGCAACCGATGCCATAAACTGAAACTCGTGATGAGGTTTAAACACTGATTTTGGTGCATCGACAAACTCGGCACGAATGGGTGGCTGGTACTCGGGGTCGACAAATTTTGTATAGTTTTTTACTGGATTAAAATAATATGAGACATTAAAATTTAACCCACCCAGATTAATTCCACGTTGCGGAGTAAATGTCCGTCCGTTACTAAAGTGCAACATTGCCAGTCCCAAACCAATATCAAACCGGTCAGACAATTCATAATCAAATGCAAGATCGAGACAGAAGTGCAAATTTGTTCGTGCGCCAATATATTTTTGTGTACTATTTGTCTCTGGGTTGTAAGGTTTAAAATCGTACGACAGACCAATTTCCAAATCGGTACTAAAAGTAAAATTGGAGAAACGCACCCAAGGTGCACTAAAAAAGAAATACATCGATGAAGGTGCTCCAATTAACGAATCGGCTTCTGCTCCACCTAAATCAAACCACGACACACCAATCCCATATTTCGGATAGTTGTGCAATCGTTGCCACTCTTTCCGCCCTGTCGATTGAACTCCAAACCTGACCCCCATTCCATAAAATCCTTTTTTAAACATCTCTTCCATCTTTTCATCGGTACCAAGATGCGTTCCGGAATAACCCGAAACCTGAATAAAATTAAAAAACCCATAGTTTTTATCCCGATTAAAATCTTCGGTTGTAAATTTCGAAAACTCCTGAGCAAACAGCGAAATAGTCAAAAATAAAAAGGCAGTCGATATAAATATTCGTTTCATAATTTATTGGCTTACTAATTAATTTTGAACTTCAAGATTATACTCAAATCTCCGGGGTCGGGGCCGGTAAATATTCCCCGTAGAATAATCGACAATAAGTGCAATACCACCTGTTAATAAATCAACAACAGTGTACGCTGCATCTTGTTTTCTCAAAATCATATACTCTTTCGATTTGTATCCGTCGGCCTTAACTTCCAGAATACTTCCGTGCTGAATTTTTCCTTTTTTAATTTTAATTCGTCCCGGGGCTTCTCCAATCAACTCTCCATCGATATATACTTTAGCTGCCGGCAAACTTTTTCCTGAAAATACCAGTGTGTTTTTTTTCCCTCCTAAAACAGTTGCACAATTCTGAAACAGAAATATTGTAAGTAAAATGAGTAGAACATTTTTTAACTGAGAAAAAATTTTCATAAATATATTTTTAGTTAATTACTACTTTAAACTATACACAACGCTCAATTTTTATCTACTTTGTTGCTTCAATAACACCTCTAAAATACCCTATAGATTCGGCAATTCCCATAAATGGGTCTTTCATATTTCGTTCGTGCTCGAGACTGCAAACACCAGTGTAACCAACTTCGCGCAGCGCTTTAACAAAAGCAGGAATATCGATTATTCCACGGCCAACTTCAACCGAATAGCCCAATTTTGTTGGTGCTGTAACATCTTTTAAATGAATATCGAAAACCCGTGTACGATATTTTTTCAAGTCGGCAACAGGATCTTTTCCGTTTCGTGTGTCGTGCCCAATATCCAAACACATTCCAATACGCGGGTCGAGGTTTTTTGTTTTTTCCCAAACTTCATCGGCATCCTGATATATATTTATATCGGGACCATGTAAATGAATAGCATATTTCATGTCGTACTCTTTCACCTTTTTATCGACATACGGAAGGAGTTCGTATGCAGGAACGCCAACAATTGTTTTTACGCCCACTCTTTTAGCATAATCGAAATACTTATCGATATCGGCTTTTGTTTTCATATAAAGTGGGCCAACCGCATAACCTGTAACTCCATAACTTTTTAGTTTCGCGTGAAAAGCTTTTATCTCTTCATCGGTACTTGTTACAGGCAAATGAAAATCTTTTATGCACAAATAGTGTACGTCGCATTTCTTAAGTGTTTCTAATGTTTTATCAATGTCAAAATTCACAAAAGTGTATCCGGCCATTCCAAGTTTAAACATCTCTCCTGTTTCGGGCGGAGGTTGTGTTCCCGGGCGTTTCACTTCTTGCGAAAATACTGATATTGAAAACAAT
>WGCT01000195.1 GCA_015493625.1 Draconibacterium sp.
ACCGATATTAAACGAGGTGTTTCGTTCCCGCTTCAAGTTGTACTGCTCGAAAATTACACTACCGGAATTGCATCGACTTTTATGTTTTTGCACAACAAAAACACAATCAATAAAATAAAAATACACTTTACCGACAAACACATTTACGGACACGAACCTGTGGTGGAACCCAAACTCGAGCAATACTCGTACCAATGGGAAACACTGGCAAAATATACACTTTACTGGCACAACCGGCAGCAATACGGAGTAGATTATTCGTACTACAAATTAGTTGATGCCAACCATTTTAACTGGGGCGCAACGCTTGCTGCACAAATTACAAACAGCCAAACCACCTACTATTTTGTTCCCGAAACAAACGAGCAATCGTTAAACTATTTCCAAATAAAAGGGGCGTTCGAAAAAGAGTTTCAAGCCGAAAAAAATACGCTTGTTGTATCGGTTAACAGCAGCTACCGGAAAGGATTTAACAGTTCGTACAAAATTGTTTCCGACAAAGTTCTGTTAGAAACGGTTAATTCCGAACTTGTAAAAAACGATTTTAATTATTTTAATAATCCGTTAGTGCAAGTGGGCGGCTCGTTTCAGTTTGGAAGAGTAATTCATCTTTATAAATCGCCGGTTCAACTCTTTTTCAGTGGCCGTTACAATCGGCTAATAGCAAAAACAGACAACAAAAACCGGGATATCTTTGAGCTAATATTGGGAGTTAATTTTTAAGTTTAAGATGGAAATTTTTGGAGAAGGACAGAGCTTTCAGACTGATGGCAACCTTGATTTGGCTCTGTCGGGAAATAGTAAGATGACTATAGAAACTGGCAAGCAGAAATTGATGTTTGATTTGTAGATAAAAAATATTGTACTACTTTGCGGAGAAATAATGGCTTCTTTTGAAAAAAGGGAGCTTTTATAGTTAAAACGAGGGACCATTATTTTGAAGATAACATTACTTTTATTTACACTTAGTTTTTCCATTGTATCTTTTGGACAAATAACATCCGACATCGAACAACCAGCAAACAATAGTAACAATCTGTTTTTGCAAGAGTTAAATAATCAAAACATTACAGACCAAATCAGAGTAAAAAAAATAACCACCTATGTTGCTCAAAACAGGTACAATTCGTCAACAAAAGAACTTATTGATGAAGCGGTGAAGATTGCATTTAAATCTAAAGTTTCCATATCAAAAGCGGAATCGTACATTGCTTTAGGGAACTATTACTACTACAATTCGAAATTAGATTCAGCAGAAATTGTTTTGCGCGAAGCAGAAAGTTTTATTAAAAAAGAGAACTACCCGATAACAAAAGCCGGAATTCTTAACTCTTTAAGCGGAATTTACCGAAAAAAAGGGAATATTTCACTCGCCATAGAAACATTGCTTAGGTCGAAAACCATTCTTGAAAATGCATCGAAAGAGCAAATGTCGGAGAAAAAAAGGCAGCGATTAACAGGTGAGCAAATTATTCTACATAATACGTTGGCCAATTTTTACAATCAAATTGGAGATAGCAAAAAAGCAATTGAGAATTACGATGAAGCCTATAAAAAAGCGTTGATGCTTAAGTCGAAAGGTTTTGCCGGAGTTATTCTTTCGAACAAGGGAGACCTGTTGTTAAATATTGAGAGACCGGAAGATGCTCTACTTGTTTTACACAAAGCAAAAGAGCTTAAAACAGAAGGGAAAGCAAGCGAAATATCGATTGCAAATACCGATCAGAATATTGGGCTTGCATTACTTAAAACCGGGAATTATAACGATGCTCTTAAAAATATAAATAGAGCCATATTGGTTTTCGAAACAAAAAAAGTAGTATCGGGATTGATGGAAAGTTATACGATAAGAGGAAATATATATCTGGAACTGAAACAATACAACAAAGCCATTAAAGATTGTGAAAGAGCAAAAGAACTCTCCATAAAAAACGGAGTTTTAGAAAACCAAAAGAATGCCTGTTTGTGCTTGTCGAAAGCATACGAAAACATTAGCGACTTTAAAAATGCCAACAAAAACTTTAAACTGTACACACAAGCAAAAGATTCTATTTTCAACGAAAAAAACATAAAGAAAACAACTCAACTCGAAATGCAATATGAATACAACAAAGAGAAAGAGTTGCAAAAGTTGATTACCAAAAACCGAGAGAAAGAACACCGGACAACAGTAATTTTATTAATTATTGGGCTACTTCTGTTTTTATTGATATCGGGATTGCTTTACACATTAAATCATTCGCGAAGAAAACTAAACAAACAATTAGAAGAAAAAAATAAACTTCTGTCAGATGCCCTTGTAATTAATGAGACTCTCCTAAAAGAGACGCACCACAGGGTTAAAAATAATCTTCAGATTATTTCGTCGTTGTTAAATATGCAGTCGAATTTTCTTGAGGATTCGCATACAAAAGATATTGTTGTAGAAAGCCAGAACCGGATTAAATCGATGTCGCTCATTCATCAAAAACTTTACCAGGGAAGCAACCTTACAAGTATTGAATCATCGACATATTTTAACGATCTTATAAATAGTTTACTTCTTTCGTACGGAATAGACAGAGAGGTTGTAAAAACAGATATTGTTGTTGAAAATATGCTGCTTGATGTTGATACTGCAATTCCACTCGGTTTAATTTTAACCGAACTAATAAGCAATGCTTTCAAATACGGAGTTGATAAAAAGAGTGGCGAGTTTTATTTCTCTTTCACAAAAGCAAACAGTAAACAACTTCTGGTTACCATCCGCGACAATGGTCAGGGAATGCCGGAGAATTTCGATATTCACAAAACGAAATCATACGGAATGAAACTGGTAGATATTTTAAGCAAAAAACTAAAAGCTGAATTAAAATTCAATAACAAAAACGGGCTGGAAGTTATATTGAAAATCAATCGGTTTAAAATTGTAACGTAAATGGCAACAGAACAAAAACGTATATTAATTGTAGAAGACGAGCTTATTATTGCATCGGATATTGAAATGACATTAAACCGATTGGGATACGATGTAATTGGCATTGAAGATAATGCCGAAGATGCATTGGAAACAATAGTTGATTTATCTCCCGATTTAATTCTTCTCGATATAAATATTGAAGGCGACGAAGACGGTGTAATGCTTGCCGAAGATATTAATGCAAAGTTTGGGATACCATTTGTTTTTCTAACATCGAACGCCGATAAACTGACCATAAACCGGGTAAAACGTACTAATCCGGCAGGTTTTATTGTAAAACCGTTTAGCGAAAAAGATTTGCGCTCGAATATTGAAATTGCACTTTTTTCTCATAAAAAGGAGGTGGAAAATGTCGAACCTGCGAAAGATTTTTTTGTTAAAGAAGGAAGTGGCCTGGTTAAAATTAAGGTTGACGAATTATTGTTTGCACAAGCCGATGACAACTACACCAGGCTGTTTACAACAAAAAAAATGCACCTTATTTCATCAACATTAAAAAAGGTTTCGGAATGGTTTTCGCAAGCCCCGTTTGTTCGTATCCACAGGTCGTACATTATAAATGTAAACCATATCGACAAAATTCAAGATGGGAATGTTTTTATTGGGAAACACTCGTTACCAATTGGCAGAAGTTACCACGACGATTTTTTTAATCATATTAGTAAACTATAAACCTGAGTTATAAAAATCAAAAGCCATTCAAAATTAATTGAACGGCTTTTTTTATGTAACTAGGTTACATTCTCACGAGATGGTTACAACCCGGCTCTCCGGGTCAAACAATCATCTTTTAACTATTTTAAACGACTTGTATTTTTGATGTACGTTATCTTTTATAACCAAAAAATACAATCCGGTTGCTACTGCGCTTAAATCTAATTTAAACCGGTCTCCTGTCTCCTGTATTATAACTTTGCCATTTTCGTTATACAGTTTCACATCTACCTGACTTTTTTGAACGAATTCAATATTTACAAACCGAACGGTTGGGTTCGGATAAACCGTTACACCTTCCAACTCTTCTAATTCTTCGCTGGCAACTTTGATGTTGATTAGAAAATCAGGGCTTATAAACCCCTCCGAAATGAGGATATTTCCGTTGTTACTCTCTTGAACTACAACTTCGCCAACAGTATGAACCATAGAAATACTACCGTTTACGGCAACTTCACCGCCGCTGTCGATACTGCTTTTCTTAATTGTTAGTTGAGCAAAACCCAACTGTACAATTAGCATAAATATTATTGTTACTATGATCTTCATTTTTATCTATTTTTTATAGACTACAAACTGGAAATCGTAATCTTCGTAACTAAGTCCACTTTTTATATTTATCACAAAACTGTTAGATGTCTTATCGTTCACCCATACATTTGCATTCTCGTTTAGCGTTGCAATAACTATGTAACTATTGGCATTTGTAGCCGAAGCCATTGTAATTTTGTATCTTCCCGCCGAAACTCTACTCATTGAAAAACCATCAGACGAGCCATCGGTTCTAATACTAGGAATTGCGTAATTGCCATCGATATTACCATAAATATAGGCTTTCATATCTGCGCTAGATCCCGAAGCATTTCCATGTACCTCTCCCACAACTATTTTATCTGTTGCTACAAAAGGCGTAGTTAAAAATCCATCAATTTCAACTTTACCTTTAAAGTATCCTGCAAAAGAACCCGACTTCTCAGCTTTTGCGTACAGAGCATAATGTATTCCACCAGCCGAACTATTTACTTCGGAATACAACCCGTACTTGGTGCCTGAGCCAGAACCTGTTAAGTTGATTTTCGAACCGTAATGGATATTCGAGCCGCCGCCAGACAATTCAGTATAGTTGCCATAATGAACTCCATTTCCATCACTATTCAATTCAGTATAGTTTCCATAGTGCGTTGCATTTGATGAGTTATCGATTAAGTTATGTGTTGCATACTGAATTCCTGTTGCTGTTCCACCCATCCGGTTTCTTGTGCCGTAATGAATACCACTTCCCGAGCCATAAACATTATTGTAAACACCCGAATGTATTCCCGAGCCAGTATTCGACAACTGATTTCTTATCCCATACAAATCTCCTTCACCTGCACCAAACAGGTCGTTTCTTGCTGCAAAGCGATTGCCGTTACCCGAGCTGGCATCAAGTGTTGAATAAACTCCATACTGATCTGCTTCGCTTGTATTGGTAATTATATTTCTAACAGCAATCTGATTTCCTGTTCCGGCACCAAACAATTCATTTTTTACACCAATGTGTTCGCCCGAGCCATTTCCGTAAATCTTGTTATGAACTCCGTAATGAGAACCACCTCCCGAATTGTAATTGTTTAGAGAAACCCCCACTTGTAAGCCGCTTCCGCTTCCCGATACTTTAGTATAAACTCCATAATGCTGATTTGTTCCAGTACCCGACATGTCGTTATAAACTCCATAATGTTTGCCGTTTCCACTGTTCGACATGGTATTTTTAACTGCCACTTGCAAACCTGCACCGCTTCCCGACAACTCGGTAGTAACACCATAATGAGCTGCATCGCCGGTATTTGAGATCTGAATAATTTCACCTGTCTGAACACCTGTTCCCAAACCAAAAAGCTTGTTAACAGTTCCCGTTCGTGTTCCGCTACCTTCTCCTATTATTTCGTTATATGTTCCAGCGTGATTACCTGCTCCTGCCACATTGGTCTTATTATATACCGCAAACTGGTCGCCCGAACCAAAATCTGTTATCGTATTTTTAATTGCATAATGAACACCACTTCCTCCTCCGTTAATATTATTTTGCACAGCCACCTGTTCGCCGTCTCCGTTAGAAGTCATACTGGTATTTACACCAATCATTTTTACATCACTCGAATTGTCATTTAAAATTTGTAGCGCATTTACATCAGTATTCGATGTTCCTGAACCGGTATTCTTAATATCTAATTTTGCAGCAGAAGCAGCTGTGTGACCAACAGAAATACTTCCTGTGTGATAAATATTATCAGTAACATCATCGGGAGAGGCGTCTGTTCCTACTTCTAGAAAATCAGCATCAGAGCTTCCTGAAGAGTTTGGTAATGTAATTGTATTTCCATCTGAAATACTTAGTTGGTCGCCTGAAACAGATAGAGTTTGTAATTCGTTTGTGTCGTCTCCATCTGCTTCTGTAGTTAAATAACCATTATTAGCTACATAGTTATCCACCTGTGTTTCTGTTAAATGTGTATCGGCATCGGTAAAAGAGCCGCCACCATTTGATAAAGTTACGGTGCTACCTATTTTAGAAATGGTTTGCAACTCATTGGTGGCATCTCCATCTGCTTCTGTGGTTAAATAGCCATTGTTAGCTACAAATGCATCCACTTCTGTTTCTGTTAGATGAGTATCGGTATCAGTATCGGTAAAAGAGCCGCCACCATTTGAAAGCGTTACGGTATTTCCGGTTTTTGAAATGG
>WGCT01000196.1 GCA_015493625.1 Draconibacterium sp.
CTTCAAGCATCATATCTATAGAAATAGCTCCGGTTTTTTTATCTTCTTTATAAAATAGAATATCAAGGTTGAAATAGTTTTTCTCTTTTGCAATTATTCTTTGAACCCGATCTTCCGCCCTTTTCTTCTTTTCTTTCTTCGCATTCTTTTCATTATCAAAAGCAGTTTTAAGTAAATTAATTATTCTTTTTAAATCTTCAGGATTGGTTTTAATGATTGGATGTGGAACAATCATATATGAATGACCATAAAAATATCCTGTTAAATTTTGCTTAATATATTTTCTCCCAAGCTCAAGTGGCAAAGTTTCTTCTGAAGATATGGGATAATTGCGCCAATGCTTTTTCTTATTAAAATAACCGCTTATAAAACCAGGCTTGTCAGGGCTAGAATATTTAAAAGGAGCAGCAAAGCCATATATTTCGTCTGATAATGTATTCGACACCGAACTCACCTTATTTTTTGATTTAGATTCGATTCCTGCGTGAATATAGTTTGTAGTTGACCCGGAAAGAATTAGCATTTCTTTTATCAAGTCAAAATCACGTAAATATTTTTCAATACCATTCTCGATAATTTTAAAACTTAACCCAGTTGCAACAGTTTCATCCCTTGTGAAATTTTCAAATCGTTCATCAATTTCTGAAATTATGTCTTGTTCATTTTCAACAAAAACTGATTTTAATAATTTAAAATATTCTATTCCATTATGTTCTCCTTTATAATAGGCAAGCACATTTTTAAAAGTAGTGTTTTTTATTCCTGATATCTTTTTGATTACCGGGCTACTTACTTTGGTAGTAAAAGTTATGTCACCGCCCCGCGCCGAACCTTTCCGGTAAGCATATTTTCGATAGTCCTCTTTTTCAGCACTAACCTTTTCAATGTCAACACCTTTATATTCACAAATTAACTCACCATTATTATTTGTTATTTCAAAAACGAGTAACAACATCTGGTAATCCTTTTCCGGAAACATATTTTCAATATATAAATCCACCGGTTCAAGTTCTTTGTTTTCTTCCAATTGCCATTCTCCAATGGCTGCTATCGCTTTATCCTGCATATCATTCAGTTTTATTCAATTCCGTTCCAATTACCCCATTTCCGAAAACACCCTTATTTCACCTTTCGAAAAGGATGTGAATTCATAACCAAATTCTTTTGGTTGGTCGTGAAGTTTTCCCATTAATTCTACCGCTTTTATATTTGCCGGGGCTTTCCCCTTGAAAGTTTGTTTCTAATAGCCTGCAATAAACCCAAATAGCTTTACATTTTTATATAATTCAGCCATGTGAAATTCATATTCTGGTCTTTTATCAAGGTCGAAAAGTTTAATTCTTTCAAAGTCAGAAACTAAAATGTATTTTGGTAGTTCTTGTAATATTAATTTGGTTAATAATAGAGTAAAGGTATCAAATTGTAATGTAAAAAGGAAGAATTAATACTTTGGTTTTTTAACATTCTGTTAACTTCATTCTTCGCTTTCGTAAAAACAATGTATCTGATTTTTGGAGGAATAAAAAAACGATTTGTTATGGGATTACTTCTGGTTAAGCCAATCAACAAAAATCTCAAGAATTAACAGGGCTTAAATTAATTGCCACAGATTCCCAGATTGTAAAATCTTTAATCTGTGGCAGTAAAAATAACTTATATGGTTGAAATTGTTATTGAACGGCTCCCGCTTTTGCTTTCAAAACTGAATTCACTAAATTCCGCTAAAGTCAACTTTTTCAAATAAAATTGAAGGAGTCATCCACGACGAGTTTATATTTACATCGTTTCCAATTTCTCCAATGTTTGCCCAAAGCGTAAGCATATTTCCCGTAATATTCATCTCCGAAACCGGTTTGGTAATTTTTCCGTTCTCAATTAAAAATCCTTCAATTCCGTACGAGAAATCTCCCGTTGTTCCATTGCTGTTTCCGCCATTAAATCCGGTAACCAAAATTCCTTTTTTTACTCCTTCAATTAACCCGTTTACATCTTTATCTCCGGTTTCGAAAACCAGATTTGTGGTGCCTCCACCGTTCGGTTTCATATTCAGTTTTTTCCCGTAATAGGTGTCTATGTAGTAGGTTTCCAAAACTCCTTTGTTAAATACAACGCGTTTTTTCGTTGCCAGTCCTTCGCCATCGAAAAGGCGCGAACCACGCCCACCTACAATAAATGGATCGTCGGTAAGGGTAAGCTTTTCGGAAATAACTTTTTTCCCAATTTTATCGATTAAAAACGAATTTTTTTGTTGAATTGCCGAGCCGCTCAATGCCGAAATAAGTGGGCCAAAAATACGCCCAACCTGACGGTTTTCAACAATCATAGGCATTTGCCCCGATTCAATTTTTTCCTGCCCAATTTTATCGAGTGCGCGTTTTAATGCTATTTCGCCAATGCCCGATTTCTTTAATTTGTCGAAAAATATTGCACTTTCTCCCCAGTACGATTCGGGGCGTGCATCGTCGCTTTTAACCGAAACCGAGGCATTTACGCCAAAATACGAATTTGCTGTATCGCCTTCAAACCCGTTGCTGGTTACCATTACCCGCTCTTCCAGCCCGTCGTAATAACTTGCCGACACCGAAATAATGCGGTCATCTTTCCCAAGCACCTCTTTTTCTATGGCAAACGATAAATCAATTTTCTTCTGTGGTTCAACTTTGTTGAAATTGGGGTCGAGTGTATTTAATGGTGTGCCACCTCCTTTGTAGTACAGCTCCGGCTCGGGTAATGTGCGGAATTTATCTTCCGATAAATATTTTGTTCCCTCAATTGCTTCGTTAATAAAATACGATAAATCCTCTTTTTTCATCCGGTTGGTTGAGTGCGCCGAGTATTTCCCATCGACAAAAAGGCGAATGGAAAGCGTATTCTGAATTGCCTGTTCCAACTTATCAATTTTTTCGTCGCGAATTTCAACGCTGCTGCTTTCGCTGTTCGATATGCTTACACTTGCTTGTTGGGCTCCATTTTCGAGGGCGTGATTCATTGCCCATTTTGCCAAGCTATATTTTTCTTCTTTTGTCATTTTTATTTCTTTAAACGTTAAATAATAAAACTTAAACGGTTGGTTAATTTGTTCCTCCTACGGTGAGTTTTTTAACTAAAACCGTTGGTAGCCCGCATGTTACCGGAACCGACTGGCCATTTTTCCCGCAGGTCCACGTTCCGTTGTCCATTAAATAATCGTTGGCAGCCATCGAAATATCTGCCAAAGCCTGTGGCCCGTTTCCAATAATATTAATGTCTTTTATTGGTTGTGTAAGTTTTCCTTTTTCGATGAGATAACCCGATTTTACAAAAAACGTAAAATCGCCGGCGCCAATTTGCACCTGTCCGTTACTAAAATTATCGACATAAACACCGTAGTCAACATTCGAAATAATATCGTCTTTCGAGCTCTGTCCGGCTTCCATATAGGTTGCCCGCATTCGTGGAATAGGAATATACCGGAACGATTCGCGTCGGCCGTTTCCTGTTGGAGCAACACCATAATAATTCGCACTTATTTTATCGTGCAGGTAACTGTTTAATACGCCATCTTTAACCATGTACGTTTTTTGAACTTCGTTTCCTTCATCGTCAATATTAATCGAGCCGCGGTTTCCTTCGAGGGTACCGTCGTCGATAATATTTATAAAGTTTTCGGCAACTTTTTTCCCCATTTTATCGCTAAAAATCGATGTTCCTTTTCGGTTAAAGTCGGCTTCGAAAGTGTGTCCGATTGCTTCGTGAAGTAATATTCCTGAACCTCCGGCACCCATAACAACCGGCATTTCGCCCGCTTTGGGTTTTGTTGCATCAAACAGAAGATTTGTACGGTTTATAACTTCGTTCGAAAGCTCATCAATTATGTCGTTGTCCAACCATTCAAATCCTTTGCGGAACGAGCGTGCAGCATACGAATTTTCTATCTGTTTGCCTTTCTGCATAATGCAAACC
>WGCT01000197.1 GCA_015493625.1 Draconibacterium sp.
AATTTGGATTGAATATAGGGATAAAAAAAGCCGGGAGTTTAAAATTGGTTTAAACTCCCGGCTAACAAATAAATTTTTATTTCAAAATTATTTTTTGCGCTTAACTGCTTTTGCCACCTTTTGAGTGTCGAATGCAATTGGTGTTGCAATAAAAACAGATGAATATGTTCCAACAACAACCCCCACTAACAGTGCAAACGTAAAGCCTCGAATAGTTGCTCCTCCAAACAGGAAGATTGCGAGCAGTACAATAAATGTTGACAGCGAAGTACTAAATGTACGGCGCAATGTGCTGTTTAATGCGTGGTCAACATTGTCGTTTCTGTCGCGTTTCGGGAAAATGTGCAGATACTCACGAATACGGTCGAATACAACCACGGTATCGTTAATAGAGTATCCCACCACCGTTAAAATTGCCGCAATAAATGCCTGGTCAATTTCTAACGAGAAGGGTAAGAATCCGTACAGCAATGAGAAGATTCCCAAAACAATTAACGAGTCGTGAGCCAGAGCGGCAACCGCTCCCAAACCATATTGCCAGTTGCGGAACCGTATTAAAATGTATAAGAAAATAATGATGAGCGAGAATGCAATGGCAATAGCTGCATCTTTCCTGATATCATCTGAAATTGTTGGCCCTACCTTTTGCGAACTCAGCAAATAGGTATCGGTAAACTGTTGTAAAGCAATGCCTTTTTTAATAAAGCCGGCATCTTGCAGTCCTTTCATTAACAGTGCTTCCGTTTCGTTATCGATATTTTCGCTTGTATCCTCAATTTTATATTCGGTAGTAATTTTAATGTCTTTGTCCGATGTTTTCACTTCGGGAGCTTCGCCAAATACTACAGTTAGTGCTTTTTGAACGTCGGCAACTTTTACCGGTTCATCGAATCGAACCAAATAAGTACGTCCCCCTTTAAAGTCGATACCGTAATTCAGTCCACGAACAAACAACGACCCCACAGATAAAAGAATAAATGTTCCTGAAATGATATAGAATACTTTTCTTTTCTCCATAAACTTAATTTTGGTATTACGTAACCAATCTTTTGTTTTCGATGATGTGAAAAGGATTTTATCGGTTTTCTTCAACTTCCAGTCGAACATAATACGAGTTAAGAATATAGCGGTAAACATTGAAGTAAGAATACCAATAATTAACGTGGTAGCAAATCCTTTAATTGGCCCCGATCCAAACAGGTATAAAACAACTCCGGTTAACAGTGTTGTAACCTGCCCGTCGATTACTGCCGAATATGCATTTTTGTAACCGTCGGTAATAGCCAGACGAATTCCTTTCCCTGCATTTAGCTCTTCCTGAACCCGTTCGTAAATAAGTACGTTCGCATCGACCGACATACCAATTGTAAGCACAATACCTGCAATTCCGGGCAGCGTTAATACGGCACCCAACGAGGCTAAAACACCAACAATAAAGAACAGGTTAATAATAAGAGCAACATTTGCAACAAGCCCTGCGTCCTTGCTATAGAAGAAGAACATATAAACAAGAATCAAAACAAAAGCAATCATAAACGAGAAGAAACCGCTACGAATTGCTTCTTTACCAAGCGATGGCCCAACAATTGCTTCCTGAATAATAATTGCAGGAGCAGGCATTTTACCCGATTTCAGAATGTTTGCAAGGTCTTTTGCCTCTTCAATACTTTCCAGCCCGGTAATGCTCGAGCGGCCCCCGGTAATTTCGCCTTGTACAGTCGGGAACGAACGAACATAACCATCTAAAACAATAGCAATCGATTTACCAATGTTCTCTTTTGTCATGCGCGACCATATTTTGTCGCCTTCGCTGTTCATATACATAGTAACTTCGGGTTTCGACCCTAACCGGTCGAAGTCCTGACGCGCATCGGTAATTACTTCACCGTCGAGAGGAGCACGTCCGTTACGAGTGGTAATTTTTATTGCAATTAACCGGTAATACTTTCCGTCTTTATCTATTGATTTTGATGTCCAGCGAAAGGTCATATTTCGTGGGAAAATACTTTTTACCTGCGGAAGATTTAAATATGTATTAACCTTTGAAGTATCTTTAGAGTGCGATGTTCCAACTACCGGGCCTGGAAATAGTTGACCCTGCTGGTCGGTACTTGGATTTAAAACCGCAAACAGAGGATACTGTTTTTTGAAATCGTCGAGATTGGTTGGCGAACCTGTTGTATCGGTTTCGGCACCTGCCTCAAGTTCCGAGAGTAACGAACTTTCGGTATTGGTAGAATCTTTAACTCCCTCTTTTGTATCTGCCGATTTTTCTGATGATTTTTCTGATGATTTTTCGGTAGTTTGTTTTGCTTTTGTCTCCGATTTATCGGCACTATTCTCTTCTGCTTTCAGCTCCTCAATCTCCTTAATTTTCTGATTTGCCTGTAACAAATACTGATAAACTTCTTTATTGTCATAAGTTTCCCAAAACTCTAAGTTCGCTGTTCCCTGCAACAGATTACGCACCCTGTTTTGGTCTTTTACTCCGGGAAGCTCAACCAAAATACGCCCTTTGGTTTGTAGCTTCTGAATATTTGGTTGTGCCACACCAAAACGGTCGATACGCGTACGAATAATGTTAAACGAATTATCGATTGCTGCATCGGTTTCATCTGAAATTACTTTTAATACATCGGCATTCGACGTGTTAAAATTAACACGGTCGCGTAAATCGAGGGTATTAAAAATTGAAGCCAATTTTGCATTCGGGTCAATCTCCTCGAAAGCTTGGCCAAAAAGGGTAACAAAGTCGGCCTGACTATGTGTTTGCATCTCTTTAGCACGTTGAAGTGCCGCATTAAAAGTAGAGTCGGTACTGTAGTTCGACATAGCTCTGATGATATCGATAACCGATACTTCGAGCGTAACGTTCATACCTCCTTTTAGGTCGAGCCCCAGGTTCATCTCTTGCCCTTTTACATCGTTATATGTAAAATCTTTCAGCCCGAAAAAACTGTAAACGTTTTCTCCTTTAAGCGAATCGAGATAAAGAGCCTCTTTCTTTTCATCTCCTTGTGCGTATTCAGCGGCATCTTTTTCAATCTGATGTGCTTTCCAGGTAAACGATAACTGGTAAACACAAACAGCAGCCAATAGAATCGCAAATGTTAAAACTGCACCTTTGTTTTGCATTTTAAATAAATTTTTAGTGTTTAATTTTATAATTATTTTTGAATAAATATCCATTCGAAGCTGCTATTCAGCAGCTCTTTCAGTAACAATAAAATTACTGAACTCAACTATTTTTTAAGTTGAAAAACGATTACGACACCGGAGGTTCGTCGTCGGGGTGAGTAAAGAAATAATTTCGGAAAACCAGATAATGATAAGCCAGAATAAGCGGAGTAGTTTGTGTCTCAACTTCGGCTTTTAGTACCTGAAAGTTTCTTAATTGGTGATATTTCTGAATAAACTTGTCGTGCGATTTTAACGGAGTTTTTCTTCCTGCATCTTTTTCTGCCGAGGTTTTTAGGTCGAAACTATTGACCTGACTAACAAAATAGATTTTACTTTGCGAGTTTGTGTTGTTTGTCGATTCGGCTTCAATCTCCTTCAGGGTTTCAGGGTTGTTTTCGAAATAGGCATCGAAAAGTGTGGCCACACCAATTACGGCAACAAATATTGCCAGGCGCATCCAAATTTTTTTCGATATTTTCTTTTTGAAAATCATACTCTTACAACCGTCTCGGATTGTTACTTTTTTAAAGTAATTTTTTTAGCGTGGCAAATATACCGAAACAATTCAGGTTTGCAAAAATGAGTTGAGAAATTTTATTTTTAAATGAGATGAAATAAAAACCCCGAAGAGTTTTTAGATTAAATGGTTAGTGTTAAGAGCTCTCTTTTGTAATCGATTAATGCTCTGTGTTTTATTAAAAAATCGCTGCCAATTAATCCACATATTTTCAATCCGGTTGTTTGTTGGTAAAGCTCATTAATTTGCGTAAAATCGAGAAGAGCTACTTTTAAATTCATTATAGTTTGCGTCCCAATTTTCAAATCTATTTTAGCGAGCTGAATCTCTGTTCGCTGTTCTCCCGGGCCAATGGTATGTATTTCATCGGTCTCGCCCTCCAAAACAGAATAGTGTTCAACCCTATTTTTATTGAATACAGTTTTCGATGCACCGGTATCGACTACCCAGTTCCCGGTTGTTTCGTTAGCAAAAACTCCTTTAATAATTATATGATAATTGCCGGGTTCTAACTCGATAATTTGTAACGGAATTTTTATTTTCATTAATTATCTGTTTCTTATGATTCTCGCTCGGGGAGAGTAATAAAAATTGAAAAAGCGGTTAACTCCGAAGAATTAACCGCTAAAATATATTTCCCCTCTATCCGGTAAAGGTTAGAATACTTTTTTCAGACTATAAAATATTCATTCCATCTAAAACTCCCATCACTCCTTTTACCGAGTTGGCCGAGTCGTTCAGAAGTTTTTTCTCGTCGTTGTTTAGTGCCACTTCAATAATTTTCTCAACACCGTTTTTACCCAAAACAACCGGAGCACCAACAAACATATCATTCAAGCCGTATTCTCCTTCGAGCAAAACACAACACGGGAAGACACGTTTTTGGTTCATCACAATTGCTTCAACCATTTGTGCTGCAGCCGATCCAGGAGCATACCAGGCCGAAGTTCCCATTAAATTTACCAACTCGCCACCACCTTTTTTTGTGCGTTCAACAATGGCATTTAATTTATCATCGTCAATTAATTCGGTTACAGGAATTCCGGCAACAGTTGTATAGCGTGGCAGCGGAACCATTGTATCGCCGTGGCCTCCCATTAAAAGTGCCGAAATATCGCGCGGCGAAACATCGAGTGCTTCGGCTAAAAATGCGCGGTAACGTGCAGTATCTAAAATTCCGGCCATTCCCATCACTCGGTTTTTGGGGAATTTTGCTGTTTTAAATGCTGCGTATGTCATCACATCCAAAGGATTTGAGACGATAATGATTTTAGCGTCAGGTGAATATTTAACTACATTCTCGGTAACGCTTTTAACGATTCCGGCATTAATAGAAATTAAGTCGTCGCGGCTCATTCCGGGTTTACGCGGAAGGCCCGATGTAATAACAACCACTTCCGAACCGGCTGTTTTCGAATAATCGTTTGTCGATCCGGTTATGCGCGAATCGTAATAATTAATAGGAGCTGTCTCCCATAAATCTAAAGCTTTACCTTCCGAAATACCCTCTTTAATATCTAACAGAACCACTTCCTGAACGATATTTTTTTCGGCTACTATCTGAGCACATGTTGCTCCTACATTTCCTGCTCCAACTACTGTTACTTTCATTTTATTGTATGTTTAATTTGTAAATTAATACTGTTTAATATTCCCTTTTATTAAAGTAACCCAAAGATAACTTTTTTTTATTTATGTGAGAAACAAAACTGAATAACAAAAAGGAGTTTTTTGTGTTAAAACAGAACCCACCGAATTAATTAAACCAGTATGTCATTTTTAAAACCAATGTGCGGTTTCGCGAGGTCCAGCTGCCCGGAATATAGTTGTCGGTATAAACCAGATAGATATCGGAAACTGGTTGATAGCGCCACTGCAAACGCATGTTTATGTTCATGTTGTCTATTTGCTCGTTGTACTGTACAAATGTCGACCAGAAAATTTTATCGGTAAAAGTAACATCTACCTTCGGCCCTATTAACCAGTTTTGTGCTCGCTCAAACGGGTCGGGCAAATTTATATCGGTGTAATTATAGTTTAAAGTAACATTTACAAAAGGTTGAAACCGGTAGCCGAATTCTCCTTTTACGTAATGAATCATTCCTCCGTAAAATGTTCCGCGTGCAGCCTCAATCCACCAGTTAAACATTGTTTTGCGGGTCGATTCGAAATGAAAATAGTTCCCTGCAAAATTGTGTTGAGTACCGGCTTTTAAAAAATGGTCGCCCGTGTGTGTTGGATCAAAATCTTCCTGTAGTTCAACATAAAAGTCAACGTGTCCGAAAGTAATCATCGACCGGTTGCTAAAGTTTACCTGATAATCGAATCTGTTTTCGTGTTCAATTTTACGAAAGTCAGGGTCGAAAAAAGTGTTTAATTGAATAGTTGGTCCGTGGCTGACAACTTTTTTATTTGGCACAAAAAGGTACGTTATTTCAGGAGCCAGTAAATTAACGCCGGTACGAATAACATATCCAACTTCGGCCTTGTAATTTTCGCCTACCGATGCCTGCGTAAATCCGGTTTTAATGTGTTTTGTATTGTACATTAACGTAGCCCCCTGCGAATATTGGCGGTCGGGGTTTCCGGGTTGAAAAGAGCGGTGATAAAAGAGTTTGCCGGTCCAGAAATTGTTTTTACTTGCAAGGTTATAATCGAATCCGACTACCCGGTTAAACATGGTTGTGTCGGCAGGTTGATTAAAATACTCTTTGTTCACAAAAATAAAACCGATGTTCGAGCGGGCAAAAATCTTTTTCTGAACAGAAGCAACAGTAAAATTTCGCGAAAGATATTCATCGGTTTTCTGAGTTGTCATATTCATAAAGCCAATTCGTAAATCGTTTCCAATTTTTCCACTTAATCGGGCGCCGGCTAAAACAGGGGCATCTAATCCAATACGTCGCGAAAAAAAAGGTGTAACTTCCGGAAACCCTGCGTTGGCAAACAGGTCGCTGTTCTCTAAAAAGAATTGCCGTTTCTCGGGGAAAAACAGCTCGAACCGGTCGAAGTTAACAACTTGTTCGTCCACCTCAACCTGAGCAAAATCGGGGTTATAAGTTAAATCCAGATTCATCGACGATGAGATTCCTATTTTTGCATCAAATCCAAAATCTTTTCTGTACTCGGCATCGGTTCCTGCTTCGTAATCTTTGGCAACACCACCAAAAATATAGGGAATAAACGAGATTTGAGGTTTCGATTTTGGAAGCGGTTCTTCAAATTTCATTACTCCCGTGTAGGCCAAATTAGCCGTTGAGAATTGTCGTGGCACAGGTGCCCACGCCGACTTTTCATTCGACTTTAAATCTAACCGGTTAAAGTTTGTGTTCCATTGTTGGCTCCCCGGGGGATACCGAACCGACTTGAAAGGGATACGCATTTCGGTTACCCATTTATCGTCGTATTGTTTTGTTTTCGATTCCCATTTACAGTCCCAGTCGAGCGAAACGGTGTGCCCGTCAGACATGGTTCCGTCCCATTTTGCCCCCGATGCCGAAACACCAAAAGTAAAGCCGTTTGTTTGATCGAGAAAAGTATCGAAAAACACCAGAAAATTGTCGTTACTGCCAAAGTCAAAATCGCGCCTAAACGACTCCATCACTCTTTTCCCCGGAATGGTATCGTAAAAAATTTGTGCCAGATAGAGAGCTTTATCGTCGTAGGTCATTAAAATAACCGACTGCTGTTTGGCAAAACCCGTATCGATGGGAAGAACCCTGTAAAAATCGGTCGCTTTTTGTGCACGCTTCCAGTCCGGTTCATTTATAATTCCATCAATTTTTATGGCCGATTGCTTTTTTTTAACCCTGTATATAAAGTCTTTATTGAATGTGTTGGTTATAGTGTCTTCTTTTAATCTAAAGAATTCCTCGAGGTTTTGCCTCGGGGTTGCAATATATGAATTTGCATTTACAACAACTGAAAACAGAAAAAGAATAGGAACAAATAGAAATTTTATTTTCGACATTTGCTTAATTGGTTTTGAAAACAAGGGAAGCAAAGTTACTAATTCTTATAAATCTACAAATAGATGTTTACGAAATAGAGAAAATTAAAAACAAGACAAAATATTTTATACAAAACCAATTTTCATTTTTAAAATCATTGGTGTCCGTTTAAAATATGAGATTGCTTCGCTAGGCTCGCAATGACGCCAGTTTTATATTGATTGTGCGTGTTTGGGCTTGCTTTGCGAAAGAAGTTATTCTTAGTGTTCTTAATATGGTAAATATCTGAAACTAACGTCATTGCGATGACGAGGAACGAGGAAGAAGCAATCTCAATAATTATCCCGGACAATAGTGTTTTAAAATATCCATACAATTCCGGGAAATAGAAACAATTTTTTTATTTGGGCTGCACCAACGGGTAGGTAACATCGTACAGATGCAACTGGCGGGCTTTCCATTTGTAGCCTTCCAAAAAAACGGGGTGAGGTAAATGTACATCCCAGTTGCCCAACGTTTTTAACATTGCTTTTGTGCGGTCGAGATTTTGTAGTGCCACATCGTTTTGCTCCGAAATGTCTTCGGCAAGATTATAAAGCATTGGTAATCGGTCGGGTAAGCGAATAAGTTTCCAGTTTCCATCGCGAAGTGCTGCACTTATTGTAAACCGCCAGTTTAACGATTGATGAGGGATATTTGTGTTCTCTTTTAAAATAAACGGCATCAGGTTTACCCCGTCGAATTTTACATTGTCGGTCTTTTCCCCTCCGGCAAGTTCAAAAAAGGTGGCTGCAAAATCGAGCGAAATAACCGGATTTTCATAAGTTGTTCCGGCACGAATTTTTCCTTTCCAATTCATTATAAACGGCACATGAATTCCACCTTCCAACAAAATTCCTTTTTGTCCGTTCAGTGGTGCATTTATCGAGCCATTCGAATAGACCGGGCCGCCATTGTCGCTAATAAAAACAACAAGTGTATTCTTTTCGAGCCCCTCTTTTTTTACGGCATCCATAATTTTACCAACATTAATATCGAGCCGATATACCATTGCACAGTATTTTCTGCGTTTTAAGTTTTTTATATTTTCGAAAAGCTTTAAATCGGCGGCTGTTGCCTGCATTGGAGCGTGTGGCGCATTAAACGATGCAAACAAAAAGAAGGGTTTGTTTTTGTGTCGCTTAATAAATCCAACGCACTCGTCGCCTTTGTCGTCGGTAATGTAGGTAATAGGTTGCGGCGTTTTGTAGTTGCATTCGATGGGTGCTTTATAACCTTTTCCGTTGGATTTCCATTCAAAATAGTCGTGACCGCCGCCTGTGTATCCCCAAAACTCGTCGAACCCGCGCTTTAGCGGATGAAACTGTGGTTCGTATCCAAGATGCCATTTCCCAATTAGTCCGGTAGTATATCCTAAATTGTGTAACCGTTTTGCAATGGTAGTTTCGGTTAGTGGAAGACCCAGATATTGCGGGTCGAAACCGGGTTGTGTGCCGCCCAAATTGTTATCGTGGCCAAAACTAACGCCGTATCTTCCGGTCATTAATCCTGCCCGCGACGGACTGCAAACCGGAGCCGAAACGTACCCGTTTGAGAAATTCATTCCTTCGGCCGCCAGCCTGTCGATATTTGGTGTTGGTATCTGTTTACTTCCGTTCATTCCCAGGTCGCCATAACCCAAATCGTCGGCAACAATTAAGATAAAATTTGGTTTTTGTGTAATTTTCTGAGCCGAAGTTGCGATTGTAATAAAAAAAACGACGAATAAGAGCAACGATGTTTTCATAATACAGCGTGTTAATTTTTAGTAAATAGTTTTAGAATAATTAGTTCGATACATAATTAGGATTCAACTCTGAAGGAACAGGAGCGTTTGTATTTTTGCGCCACTTATCTAACATTCCAACCAATTTTTTCACCATTTCCGGATTTGTTTTTGCGAGGTTATTTTTCTCGCCAATGTCGTTATTTAAATTATACAATTCAATGTCGTTATTTTCGAAATACTGAATGAGTTTCCAGTTGCCAAGACGAATTGCAGAACCCGGTCGGGTACGGAATTTAACATCTTGCGTTTCAATATTTCCCCCCTCAAGATAAATTGGGAAGTGCCAGAACAGTGGTCGGAGAGCAATTCTTGCCCCTTTAATTATTGGTAAAACCGACCGGCCGTCGATTGTTTTCCCATCGGGAATAGTTGCTCCGGCAACATTTAGTAGTGTTGGATAAATATCGAGATTGGTAACCGGCACATCTATTTTTACTCCACCATCAATTTTCCCCGGCCAGTTAATAAACATGGGTTCGCGAATTCCGCCCTCGTAGTACGAACCTTTTCCGGCGCGTAACGGCCACTGCTTTGTAAACCGGTAAACGCCACCGTTATCGGAAATAAAAAGAATAAATGTATTGTTTAATTTCCCCGATTCTTTTAAATAACGAATCATTCGCCCAATCTGCGTATCGAGATTTTCTACCATTGTAGCATATTTTGCATTTTTCTGGCCGTTCCATTCTGCTTTATTTTTATATTTTAACAGCAAACTTTTTACCGGCTGAAGTGGTGCATGCACCGCGTATGGCGAGTAGTACATAAAAAACGGTTTGTTGCCTGTTGTTTTCAAAAACTCTATTGTTTTATCCATAATCAGATTGGTCAGGTAATAATCTTTCGTAGGAGCATCGAGCGGTACTCGCTTATAAGGAGGATAATAACTTCCTGGATTTCCGGCATGGCAACCACCAATATTAACATCGAATCCGAACGAAAGTGGTGTATCGGAAAGATGCCATTTGCCGGCATGGCAAGTTGTATAACCGGCTTTTTTTAACACCTGCGGAATAAGAATATTATCGGCGGGCATGTATTCGTTATTTTTTACCGGAATAATTTTTCGGTCTCGGCTTTTCCCCCTGTCCGAATTTGCAACAGTGTAAATTCCGTTTCGTTGCGGCCACTGTCCACTCATCAAACAAGCCCGGCTTGGGGCACAGTTCGACGCTGCGGCATAGGCATTTGTAAAAATTACACCACCCTTTGCTAACTTATCGATATTGGGCGTCTCGTAATATTTCGACCCCATAAAACCTACATCGCGCCAGCCCATATCATCAATGTTTATCAACAAAATATTAGGCTTTGGGTTTTCGTTTTGGGTGCTGTTTTGCGAATACCCCGGAAACGGGTAAAACATTACAATTAGTAACAACCCGTTTAAAACAAACTGTAGTTTCATTGAATAATGATTAATTTTTCAGTAAAAATATATTTTTCAAAACAGAATAAAATGATAAAAATAAGTTATTACATTTACAACAAAATTCATATTGTTATTATGACAAGAACATATATTTTGCAACAAATTTTTTATACTGGCCTGTTTTTAACATTGTTAATGCCGGCAAAAGCGCAGGTACAGCGGCCAATTGGGACAAATATCAGCGGAGTGAAAGACTGGTCGGCAGAGCTGGTTTTTGTTGATGTGTTTAAGCAGTGCCGCAAGTGGATATCGTATGAGAAAGGAGGAGCATGGGATTCGGGAGTAGATGTTCCGTTGGGAGAAAACGGTTATCCGCTTGAGATTCCGTACAACGATAATGTACATCAGCCACAACAAGTAAAAACCCTTCTTTTATGGGGACTTGAAGGTAAATTCCCTGCCGGTAATTATCGTTTAATTATCTCCGGAAAAGGAAAAGTTTCGCTGTCGGGGGCTGCAAATGGCACTTTTTCATCTCCGTTCGATGGAGTTGTTTCGGTCGATAACAGTAAATCGGGTATTATTTTGGAGATCGACTCTTCACTTGCTTCCGACCCGGTACACGACATTCATTTTATTATGCCGGGTTATGGAGATTCTTTTTCTTCTCATCCGTTTAATCCTGAGTTTCTTAACTTCTTAGAAAATTTTCAGGCAATTCGGTTTATGGATTTTATGCAGACCAACAATTCGCCGGTAAAATCGTGGAGCGATAGAAACAAACGAGATTATTATACACAAACATTAAAAAACGGTGTTGCCTACGAATATATGATTGAACTTTGTAATCTCACAAAAACCGATGCATGGATTTGTATTCCTCATATGGCAAACAACGATTACATTTCAAAACTGGCAAAGCTTTTAAACGATTCGTTAAGTGCAGAACTAAAAGTTTATGTTGAATACAGCAACGAGGTATGGAATGGCATTTTTAGCCAGAATAGTTATGCGAAATTTATGGGAGATTCGTTGGGCTATTCGGGAAAACCATGGGAACAAGGCTGGAAATATTATGCAAAACGAACTGCTGACATTCACCGTATTTTTGAAACTGAATTTGGAAAAACAAACCGGTTAGTAAAAGTTATTGCTGTTCAGGCAGCCAACGAATGGGTAAGCAATTTTATAGTTAATTGCTACGAAGATGAAAAATATAATCTCACAGGAGTTTCGGCCAATGCACTTGCAATTGCCCCCTATTTTGGTGGCGGATTAGCAGATAATATTGGCGATGCCGGGTTAATAGGGAGCATTACGGTTAACGATATTTTAGATTCGCTCGAAAATACATCGCTAGGTTTTTCTCGCAGTTGGATGGACAAACAGCACAGGGTAGCAGTCGAGCACAACTTAAAACTTATTGCATACGAAGGCGGACAGCACTTGGTTACCTATAAGTATAACAACAATAAAGCTTTTGTTGATACACTGATTGCTGTAAACCGAAACCCGAGAATGGAAGATCTCTACTGCTCCTATTTTAACTACTGGTACAACATTGCAGGAAAAGGATTATTCTGTAATTTCTCGTCGCACGGTACCCCCTCGAAATATGGGAGTTGGGGCGTAAAAGAGTTTATGAACGACACACTTGCACCAAAATATTTGGGATTAAAGAACTGTGTTTTTAAATATAACTCAGCACTACCAATGCAATTAAAAATTGAAAAAAAGTTTGGGGAATTAATTGTGTATCCTGTTCCTGCCAAAAACGGAATACTTAATATCGACCATAATTTTAACAACCCAAACATTTTGTTATGCGATATTGCAGGAAAACCCATTAAATACAATGTTCTTAACGAAGAACAAAACAGTTTCACAATAAAAGTTAACCACTACACAGGTTTTGCAATTCTTACATTAATTGATAACAGGGAATTCACCTCGAAACCGGTAATTTTCACAGTTCAATAGGAGCTTTATTTTGTTACAATATATCTTTTTTACCGCCTATAAATAATGGAGGAAAAAGAAAAACAGCGTTTTATTTTTATGTTCAAAACAAATCAGTCTTCTTAAAATATGCCAAATAATATATATATTATTCCAAATAACCTTATTGGTTTTTTGTACTTTTAAGGTCATTAAAATAAATATTATAATAAGATGAAACATTCAGGATAAAAGATTTCACATACAGGAGCATGATTAAGTTAGAGCACTACTTTCTTGTCTTGTGTCTTGATTCTAGTATCTTGATTCTAATTTTTAAATAAATGAAATATCAGTTTATCATTCTGTTAGTAATTGCGGTTGTTTTTACCAACTGCCAGAATCAAAAGAAACAGAAACAGGAGCAAAAACAAAACAAAGAGCAAAATGTAACGAAAGCAAAACCAAATATTGTGTACATTCTTGCCGACGACCTTGGATATGGCGATTTAAGCTGCTATGGACAGGAAAAAATTAAAACTCCGAATATTGATAAAATGGCTGCCGAAGGAATGCTTTTTACACAACATTATGCCGGAACTACTGTCTGTGCGCCTTCGCGCTCGTCGTTAATGACCGGGAAAACAACAGGACATACATTTATTCGGGGAAATAAGGAGTGGCAACCCGAAGGACAGTATCCACTTGAATCCAAGGCTGTTACAATTGCCGAAGTATTAAAAGCAGCCGGTTATACAACCGGAGGATTTGGGAAATGGGGACTCGGTTACATTGGCACCGAAGGCGACCCGAACAACCAGGGATTCGATGAGTTTTATGGCTACAACTGCCAACGAATGGCACATAATTATTTTCCGGGGCATTTGTGGGATAACAACACAAAAGTAATTCTCAAAAAAAATACTGGAGATAAATTTGTTACTTATGCTCCCGAATTAATTCATAAACGAGTACTGAAGTTTATTGAAAAAAACAAGGATAAACCGTTCTTTTTATACTATCCTACTACCATTCCTCACGCCGAACTTTTACTACCTGAAAAAAATATTGAACAGTTTAGAGGAAAATTTCTACCCGAGAAAAAGTATAAAGGTGCTAAGTTTGGCGACAAACGATTTAGAGAAGGTGTATATGGATCGCAAACCGAATGCCATGCAGCTTTTGCGGCAATGGTTACACTGCTCGACAAACAAGTTGGCGAAGTACTGACAAAATTGAAAGAGCTGGGTCTCGATAAAAATACACTTGTCATTTTTACTTCCGACAACGGACCACACAAAGAGGGCGGTGCCGACCCCGATTACTTTAACTCGAATGGTATTTATAAAGGGTATAAACGCGATTTGTACGAAGGTGGAATTCGCGAGCCGATGATTGCCTGGTGGCCGGGAAAAATTAAGGCCGGAACAACCAATAATTATGTCTCTGCTTTCTGGGATATGATGCCCACTTTTGCTGAAATGGCAGGTGTCAAACCTCCCAATAACATTGATGGAATATCGATGTTGCCAACTCTGTTAGGGAAAAAAGGACAACAACAACACGACTATTTGTATTGGGAGTTTCACGAACTTGGAGGAAGAAAAGCTTTGCGAAAAGGCGACTGGAAACTGGTAAGCTACAATGTGAATAAACCCGAAAAAACGACCATTGAATTGTACAACTTAAAAACCGATCCGGGCGAAGAAAATAATATCGCAAAAGATCACCCCGATATTGTAAAGCAGTTAATACAATTAATGGCTTCTGCGCGCACGCAATCGAAAGTATTTCCGTTTAAAAAGGTTAAAAAATAGTATTTATGTTGAGAATTTGGAGTGCGACTAAAAGTCGTGCTCCGAGTAGTAGCAGATTACTTTTCTTGTATCTAGCTATCAATAAGGATATTGTAAGTGATTTCCTTGAACTATATAATCATCAAATTTGCCATTATCTCATCGGAAACAAACAATCCTTTTTTCGATAAAGTAAAAATATTGTTTTTGCGAATAATAAAGCCGGAGTTTTTGTATTGCGAAATAGTTTGTAAAAAATACCTCTTTTTTTCGTTGCCAAAATAGTTTTCTATTTCGTTTAACGAAATACCCCAAACCGTTCGAATCCGGGTTAAAATGTATTCGTTGAATTTATCGTTTTCAGTCAGAATCTCTTCCTCGAAATAGTCTTTGCCATTCTCAATTTCAGAAATATATTTTTTTGTGTGAGAAATGTTCCATTGCCTCGAAATGCCGTTAAACGAGTGTGCCGAAGGACCCAATCCAATATATTTTTCGCCTGTCCAGTACGATGTGTTGTGTTTCGAATAGAGTTTATTTTTTGCAAAGTTTGAAATTTCGTACTGTTCAAAACCGTTCTTTTCGGTCATCTCTATCAAGGTATTAAATTGCGAAATACTCTCTGTTTCGGTTGTCTCTTTTAAGGTTCCGTTTTTTAGTTTTTTGTAAAAATTTGTTCCCTTGTGGTAGGTTAAATGGTAGGCCGAGAGATGGGTTACCGGTAACGCAAAAGTTTGCTCCAGACTTGCTTTCCAGTCGCTGTGAGTTAAATTAGGAAGCCCGTAAATTAAATCGATACTAATATTTTTAATGCCCGTTTTCACTGCATTTTTAACCGACTCGACTGCCTGAAGTGCAGAGTGCCGGCGATTCATGCTTTTTAAAAAATCGTCTTTAAACGATTGAATTCCAATACTCAATCTATTTATTCCGGCGTTGTAAATATGTTGTAAATATTCCGGTGTTAAATCGTCGGGGTTGGCTTCGAAAGTTATTTCGGTATTTTGCTGAACTGTAAATTCAGATTTTAAAAAAGAGAGTATTTCATTTAGCTCTTTTTCGCTTAAAACCGATGGTGTACCTCCTCCAAAATAGATGGTTTTAACCGGTTCGTTTTCGAGGTAGTTTTTGCGCAACACAATCTCCTTTTTTAATGCCGAAATAAATTTTGGAACAAGCGAAGTGTCGAGTGTTTTATAAAAATCGCAATAAAAACACTTTTGCCTGCAAAATGGAATATGAATGTAAATACCTGCCATTAAATTTTTATCGTCTTTTTTTACTCAAACCAAATAGTTTTTCAGAAAACCTATCTGAATTGAGGATATTACAAAATTGGTTATTATAATTCAAATTAAACAACTTCAATAAAAACCGTTAACTTGCGCAAAAATTATTTTTAATGAAGTTATTAAGTTTTTGGAAACCTGCATTATGGCTGGCAATTATTTGTTACGGACTGTTTATTCCGGCCAGCGAACTTCCAACAAAACCCTTTGTAAATATTCCACATTTCGATAAAATGGTTCATTTTTCACTCTTTTTCGGGTTAAATATTTTATTGATGCGACCTTTAAAAAAGTTAAAGTTAAATTTAAAATACTATTTACTGGCTCCGTCAATCTCTGTTTTTTTTGGTTTAATACTCGAGTACGAGCAACATATTATTACAATTTCGCGAAACAGCGATTTTTACGATTTCCTTGCCAATTTAACCGGAATAATTGCAGCTTCGTTGTTTTACTACTTTTTTGTTACGGGCAAAAAATGGGAAAAATATTTTTAGAGTTTTATTAAGTCGTCGTATTTCTCAATATCGCGGCTAATTACCGAAAGGGTTGTCTCTTTATAAAAATCGCGTATTTCGGTACGCAGCTTATCGTATTGGGCATGAACCGGGCAGAGAGGTTTCGACGGGTCGTGCGTTTTACAAGGTTCGAGGCTGATTAAACAGTTGGTGAAAAATTCCTCGCCATCTACTTTTGTTACAATATCCCAAAGTGTTATTTCGGTTGAATTTTGTGCTAAAGCAAATCCTCCGTTTGGCCCTTTTGTTGAAAGAAGTAAATTTTGACGCACCAGATTTTGAAGGATTTTACTTAAAAACGGTGACGATAAATCTAAATCTTTCGCTATTCTTTTTATCCCAATCCGGTTCTCTTTTTCAGAAAATTTACCGAGATAAATTAATGCTCGTAGCGCGTATTTACAAGTATTCGATAACATCTGCTCTATTTTTTATTTTTTTTCCGTGTTTTGCTGAACGAGTTTTTCGCAAAAACAGGAAACTCTTTCTCTTTTCCTAAAACATTTTTATCTGTTTTTGCCAGCATATTTTTCACATTCCCACTAAACATATCTAAATTTTTCCGCTTTTTAAAGGCCCATTCATACGCTTTCATTCCAATGTTCCAGCCCAAACCACTTTGGTTTTGTTCAACACTTTTTTTACGGTTTAGCAGCAACAAATCGTGCAGTGGTATTTTAACCGGACACACTTCGGTGCAAGCTCCGCAAACCGTGCAGGCAAAACTTAAATGGTTGTATTCTTCGAATCCTTTTAAAAACGGTGTAATTACCGATCCAATGGGGCCACTGTAAGTAGTGTTATAGGTATAACCACCAATGTTTTTATAAACCGGACAAACATTTAAACACGCTCCGCAACGAATGCACTTCAGTGCTAAAT
>WGCT01000198.1 GCA_015493625.1 Draconibacterium sp.
GTACAAACTCTATGTATGCAATAACTTCGGGAATAAACGATACTGGCGAAAAAGAATACCACCTGTTACCCGGGCTGGAATTAAGTGATACAAAAGGAGTTGAAAGTCCACAAATTAGCGGACTGGCTTCGCTGGCGTATAAATATAATGCTAATGGTGCAATAGAATTTGTTTATTCTTATTCGCACGATGCCGATAAAACAAGCAGGGCGCAGTCGGGGAAAAATTATTTTTACGACCGAAAGAATAAGTTTCAAACATACTCAATTGATTTTACCGAGCGTCAACTAAATATTTTCAGAACAAAAATAGAACATACTTTCCCGGCCTTAAACAATGCTAAATTGCAACTAAATGGCAGTTACACAAAATCGAGTCAGGATGTGCCCGATTTAAAATTATTTGCAAATTATTACGACGAGGAAAAAGATCAATATTATACAAACGACAGCGAATTGCGCAAACCATTTCATTTTTGGAGATTTTTAGATGATAAGCAATATCAGGGGAAGATCGATTTTACACTTCCGTTTCTACAGGGGAAAAGTTCATCGAATAAAATTAAATTGGGATTTAACTACTCGAATAAAGACCGTAACTATAACGAAGAACAATATAACATTGCAAACGACTTTGCCGATTACAGCTATTTTAAAAGTTTAACAGAATATGGAGGCAACATAAACGCCTATTTTGAACACGAGAATACCGGAATTGTTGCAACCGACCCCAATAAGCTTTCTAAATACTATAAATTCGGACATATGGTAACTTACCAAAGTTTACCCGGTACCCGAAATGACAACGATTACACAGGTTACGAAAAAATTACTGCCGGGTACGTGATGTTAACTTATAATATTTTTAAAGACCTCAAGTTTATTGGAGGTGCACGTGTCGAGAATACAAATATGGAAGCTGTCAGCAGTAAATATACAATTGCTATTGAAAATGGCAACACCCCCGACTCTTCGTTAATAGCACAGATTAATGAGATAGATATCTTGCCGTCGGTAAACCTGGTTTATGCATTAAACAAAAATATAAATATTAGGGCTTCGTTTAGCAAAACACTTGCACGCCCCAATATGCGTGAGATGGCACCGTTTGTTAGTTTCTCTTTTATTGGTGGTCCTACAGAATTAGGAAATCCACAGCTAAAACGAACCACAATTAATAACTTCGATTTGCGCTGGGAGTGGTTTTTAAAAACCGGTGAATTACTTGCTGTTAGCGGCTATTATAAAGATTTTACCAATCCAATTGTCGTTCAGAATGTTTACGGAACCGATAATTTCGAAATTATGTACGATAATGTTGATAAAGGAAAAGTTTATGGAATTGAACTTGAATTTCGTAAATCTTTAGATTTTATCGAAGCGCTTAAAGATTTCAGATTTGCAACAAACCTGTCTTTAACATATTCCGAAATTAGTATCGACCCCGAAGAATTCAAAGTTATAAGTGATAGAAATCCTGATTTTACTGAACCCAAAAGACCTTTCAACGGACAATCGCCATATTTGGTAAATGCAAATATTTTCTATCAGAAAAACAGTTTTGAAGCCGGATTAAACTTCAATAAATTTGGTCCTCGGCTCGATGTGGTTGGCGTTAACGGAAATCCTGATATTTATGAAGTTAATAAAGGTAATCTCGATTTGATCTCGAAATATACAATGGGTAAATTTGTATTGGGTTTCAATGTAAAAAACTTATTGAATACTCCTATTTGCAGGATAGTAAAACTACAAGGGGTTCAATACGATGTTACAAAATACAATGTCGGGCAGTTTTTCGAATTTACACTTTCGTACAAAATAAATTAATGGCACAGATGACAGGTTGGTGAATTTTTACCGGCTAAAAAGTTCCGGGTATTTTGCCCGGAGCTTTTACTGAAAAATTATATATTTATATTAAAAAACAGATTGAAAATGAAATACATATTATTAATGCTGGGATTTTGCATATTCTTTTTATCTCAGAGTTTTGCACAAAATATAGAAAAAAAAGAGGGCGAATATTTTAGGAATGGAGAACGATACACAGGCAATTATACCACCTTTTTTGAGAATGGACAGGTAAAACGCGAAATGAAAATTAAAAACGGCAAGAAAAACGGAAAAGTTTATATCTATTTCGAAAATGGCCAGCTACACGAAATTCGCTCGTACAAAAAAAATCAAATGCACGGAAAGTGGGTAATGTACAACAACCATAACATTAAAATTTCGGTGGCTCGCTATAAAAACGGAGAAAAACATGGCAAGTGGTACATCTGGAATGACTATGGAAATTTACTGTACACACTTCAATACAATAATGGTCAAAAAAGTGGTATCTGGAAAAATTACAACGAAAAAGGAGAATTGATAAACGAACGAGAATATTAACGAAGTTATTATTTAACTGTCATTAGTAGTTACCACCCATTTTTTTGAATGGGCATAATGAGAAAATGACAGAAAATAGCGAACTTGTTACTGTCCTGCACAGTTTGACCGTCGTGTCGTATAGTGTTTTTAAACCTGTTTGGCAGTTTGGTTCTAAAAGATTGAGGCA
>WGCT01000199.1 GCA_015493625.1 Draconibacterium sp.
AAACTGGGCAGATATTCAAGTTCCCGGCGAGTGTCAAATGCAGGGTTTTGCCATAAAACACAATATTCCTTACGCATATAAACATCAGTTTAAAATTCCTGCTGATTTTAGCGAAAAACAAATTCAGCTTAACTTTTACGGGGTTTACAGTTATGCGCGAGTTTGGGTAAACGGACAGTTTGTACGCGACCATTTTGGTGGGTTTACAAAGTGGAGCTGCAATATAACCGACGTTGTTACTCCCGGCGAAACGGCAATTTTAACTGTCGAATTCACCGACCGCATCGACGACATTTCGTACGGAAGTGGTTATGCAAAACATCAGATTGGCGGAATTCTACGCGATGTAAAGTTGGTTGCTCTTCCCAAACAGAATTTTAAAAAACTCTATTTCGAAACAGATTTAGATGGAAATTATAAAGATGCGGAGTTGCAGGTTTTTTATGAATTGAGCAAAAGTACTCCTTTAAAAATAAAAGTTGAAATTTTTGATACCGAAGCTAATTTGGTTACAAAAGTTGAAAAAGGAATTAATCTGCCAGATGGGAAACTGGTAGTCCCGGTACAAAATCCTAAAAAATGGGATGCCGAACATCCAAATTTATATACGGTTGTTACAACACTTTCTGAAAATGGAAATGAGCTTTTAAAGACAGCAAAAAAAATTGGGTTCCGCGAAATTTTGGTCGATGGAAACAAGCTGCTGGTAAATGGGAAACAGGTAAAACTGCGCGGTGCCTGCCGCCACGACATTCACCCAACTTTGGGGCGAACAACAACACCCGAATACGACAAACTCGATGTTGAACTGGCAAAAGAGTGCAATATGAATTTTATCCGCACATCGCACTACCCTCCATCGGAAACATTCTTGGATTATTGTGACGAATACGGAATTTATATTGAAGACGAAACCGCTATCTGTTTTGTGGGGTCGCACCGTACCGAGGCGTACCGGGCAAGTGGGGCTACAGAAAACGACCCGGCTTTTACTAAAAAATATTTGTCGCAATTGGAAGAGCAGGTACAAAATCATCGTAACCATCCGTGCGTAACCATTTGGAGTATTGGTAACGAAAACCATTTTGGCAACAATTTCGTGGAAGAGTTTAAGTGGGTAAAACAAAACGACACTACTCGCCCGGTTATTTTCAGCTACCCGGGACTGGTTCCCGACAGTTTAAAAATTTACGACATAATAAGTATGCACTACCCAAGTTGGCAGGGCACCCTCGACCAGTACGGAATTAAAACCGTTAATTTCGAGTCGAAAGAGATGCCAATGTTGTTCGACGAGTGGGCGCACGTGCCTTGTTACAACAACTTCGAACTAAAAGCCGACCCCAATGTGCGTAACTTTTGGGGACAAAGTTTAGACAGCATGTGGACTTACGTTTTTGAAGCCGATGGTGGTTTGGGCGGTGCCATTTGGTGTATGATAGACGAAACGTTTATGCTGCCCGAAAACCTCGACGGGTACAATAAATGGTGGGGAATTATCGATAAAAATGTAATTCCGGCTACTTATATGGGGCCCACAGTTGGCTACGGCGAGTGGGGAATTATTGATACCTGGCGCCGTAAGAAACCAGAGTTTTGGGGAACAAAAAAAGCGTATTCGCCAACTAAGATTTACACCAAACAAATCGATGATTTTCAACCGGATAAAGCGTTAAAAATACCGGTTCATAACCGATTCGATCACACCAATTTCTCGGAACTAAAAATTATGTGGAAATACGGTAACAAAAGTGGCGTGCTGAGAAATGTAAATTTGGCTCCCCATAAAAAAGGTGAGCTTGTTTTTCCGGCAAACAACTGGAACAACGCAGAGAAACTAAATATTCAATTTTTTCAGAACGACACGTTTTTAGTTGATGAATATAACATTCAACTGGGCAAAAAAGAGATGAATATGCCTGTTTGCAAAAGCGGAAAGTTAAGTATAAATGAATCAAAAAACCGGATTTCAATCTCCGGAAAATCGTTTGTTTTAGAGGTAAACAAAAAAACCGGCCTGCTCGAAAATGCAAAAGTGAACAATAAAATAGTAATTCAAACCGGACCGTTTCTTAACTTAAAATTCCCCGGCGAACGGGTTCAGTATTCAACCATAAAAATGGATGACTATGCGAAAGATTGGGTTTGCACAGGCGTTAAATTTGCTGAAAATGATGGTGTTGCAACAATATCTACAAAAGGGAAATACAATGATATTACAGTTTCTTACACCATTAATATCGATGAAAACGGAATTGTTATAATTGATTACAGAGTTAAAAATATTAAAAGTAAAGAATTTGTACAGGAGGCCGGATTGAAATTTGTAACCGGAAATTTTAAAGAACTTGACTGGGAACGAAATGCCTATTTTACCGCTGCCCCAAAAAATGGTTTGGGAAGCCCGGCCGGCAAGGTGAATTTAAATGAAAAGCCGGAAATTAAATACCGCGAAAAACCCACCCATACATGGAGAATGGACTCGCAAGATTTTTTCTATTTCGGGCTGAAAGAGAAGTTGCCTTATACAAATGTGGCACGATCGTTAAAAGAAAATATCTATTCGTATTCATTAAAAACAAAAGCAAACACCGGAATAACCGTATTCTCTGATGGAACAAAAGCGTGCCGTTTCGATAAAATTGATGGCGCAAATACGTTGCTTGTAAACGATTTTTGGGATTACAACAGTTTGCTTTGGGGAAACTATGCAAAACAGATAAAATTGAGTGGAGAGTTAAAGGGAAAAGTTACCATTCAATTGCAATAACTTTTACCATTTTTGTATATACAAATTGGGGAATTATCAGATTTTCGCGATTAAGAATACTCAATCCAAATAGCTGTTGTTACGATGTAATACATCGTAACAAAAAGCTAAATGAATTGAATATATAGCAGCAAATAAATGTTTTACTTTCCTAAAATAGAGTTATATAGTTCATCGCTTAATATGGTTGGCGAATAAGTTTCGCCTCTAAATTTCAGAATATTTGTAAATGCTTTAATATGAAATTCAGAACCCTTTAATAGATTTCCATAAACTCGTTCAATGTTATTGCTTTCGGTTGCTTCAATCAAATTCATTAGGTCGTTAATATCGTACTCTTCGATAAAAGCACCAACTTTAAGTGCCTCTTCCACACTTTTTGCCCCCTGTGTGGTTAACTGTTTATACAAATCGGTAAATGCTTGATTTGAAAAATTACCTTCTCCTTCAACCATTGGGTCTTCTATTGCATACCCATTTAATAACCACAAAACAGCTTTTTTATGAGCAGCTTCGGCTTTTGCAATATTCTTAAAAACAGGTGTTTTATATAGATTGTAAAAATAGAGATAAACATCTTGCGCCAGCTTCTCCTCTTCGCGCATCATTATTAGTCCCTCCTTCTCTGCATCAGATAAATCCTCGGTAAACGAGTAGTTATATGTGCAGGTTCCTGTTGCGAAATTTGCTTTTTTATCCAGAATATCCTGATACAATTCGGCAGAAATAATAGTTGGAACATAGCTCTCGTTTAACCGGGTCAAAGAGAAAGAATATGCTCTCATATGAATTTCAGACCCTCTTAACAAATTACCAAACACTCTTTTAATATCGGTATTTTGGGTATTTTCCAGAAGCTTCAACAAATCGGCAATGTCATACTCTTCAATAAAAGCAGCCACTTTTAATGCTTCTGTCAGGCTCTCTTTCCCCTGCTCTATAAGTTGATTATACAAATCGGTAAATTCCTGATTGCTAAAAATCCCTTCGCCTTCGAGTGCCGGGTCTTCGAGTCCGTAACCGTTTATTAAATAGAGTACTGCCCCCGAGTGAATGTTTTCGCTTTTTGCGATATTCCGAAAAACAACGTAATTATGAATTTCGTAAAATTTCGAATAAACATCGTGCGCCAGTTTCTCCTCTTCGCGCATTTTCATTAAACCGTCGATATCGGCTTCGGTTAAATCTCCCGATAACGTACAACTATCGGCAATTTCAGCCACTGTTTCAGCACTTTTTTCTGTGTTGTCAGGTTCAGTTGAGTTGTTGTTTCTTAACGGTTCGGAACACGACGAAAGAAAAAATACCACACCAACAACCACTACAATTAATAAAGATTTCATTGTTTTCATACTAATATATTTTTACGATTTTGATGAATAATTACCATTTCCCCGGCCATTTCCATTGTATCCATTTCCTGAACGGTGTCCCCGGCAGCCTTTCCCTTTTCCTCCTCTGTTGCCTTTTCCATATCCGGCATTTCCTCTGCATCCGCTGCGTTTATTCGTTGCAAACTGCTTTCCCTGATTCCTTCCCTGGGTTCCCCTATAATTGCTTTGCTGCGCTTGCAGCGTTTCGTACTGTTCTTGCTGACTGGCAGTTAACAGTTGTTTTACTTCATTACGGTGCGCCTTAACTTTTTTAAGCATCTCTCCTCGAATTTCGTTTTTTTCGATGGCATCGACTGTTCCCCGGCGGTTATCACGAAGTTCAGCCATCTCGGTCTGATGCTTTTGTTCCAACTCCTGAATTTTGGTTTTTTGCTGTTCGGTTAAGTCGGATATCTGTTCCAAACAAACTCCTGTTTTGTTGTTATT
>WGCT01000200.1 GCA_015493625.1 Draconibacterium sp.
CTATAAATTGGAACAATATTGTTTTTTTTGCCTGACTCTTGACTGAAAATTGCACATTCTACTAAAAATAAGTTTTAGAAAACAATTCCAATATTCATTTTATATCGAACTCAAATAAACCCAATTCTGATTATCTTTGCACTAAATTTTTGTTTATAAGTATGATTGATAAATTACTGCAACTGAAATCTCAACTCGAAGGCGATCTTTTCCTCGATAATGTACAGCGTGTTTTATATTCTACCGATGCATCGCAATATAAAGAGCTGCCGCTGGCAGTTACCAAACCAAAGTCGAAAGAAGATATTAAGAAGATAATTGCATTTGCCCGCGAAAACGGCACTTCTGTTATTCCGCGCGGAGCGGGAACTTCGCTTGCCGGGCAGGTTGTTGGTAGCGGAATTGTTGTCGATATATCGAAATATATGAACCGGATTATTGAGTTCAATAAAGAGGAGAGATATGTTGTTGTTGAACCGGGTGTTGTTCCGGCAGAGCTCAATCTTTTTCTTGCTGAGCACGGTTTGCAATTTGGCCCCGAAACATCGACCGCCAACCGCTGTGTTGTTGGCGGAATGTTGGGAAACAATTCGTGCGGACTGCACTCGATTGTTTATGGCAGCGTTCGCGAACATATTCTGGAGGTAGATGCTATTCTTGCCGACAGCTCTGAAACTACGTTTAAGCCACTTACAAAAGAGGAATTCCAACAAAAACTGACCGATAATCCCAATCAACTCGAAAAAGCGATTTACAAAAACATAGACGATATTTTATCGAATCCCGAAAATCAAAAAGAGATTCGCGATAAATTTCCGGCTCCCGAACTTACCCGTAGAAATATGGGATATGCAATCGATTCGTTACTCAATTCGGAAATATATACTGAGGGAGGCCAACCATTTAACTTTTGCAAATTGCTTGCAGGCTCCGAAGGAACTCTCGCTTTTTCGTACCGTATTAAGTTGAATTTAATACCGCTGCCTCCAAAATATAAAGGACTGGTTTGTGCACATTTCGAAACACTGGAAGAGTCGTTGCACGGAAATTTGGTTGCACTGAAACACAATCCAACGGCCATTGAATTGATGGACGATGCCATTATGCAGTGCACAAAAGGAAACCGCGAACAGAATAAAAACCGCTTTTTTGTAAAAGGCGACCCGGGTGCTATGTTAATTATCGAGTTTTCATTCGAAACCGAAAAAGAGTTAACCGACACGGCTGCTGCACTCGAAAAAGATTTTCGCAATGCGGGGCTGGGGTACCATTTCCCGTTGGTTACCGGTGCCGAAAAAATAAAGCAGGTGTGGGCTTTACGAACAGCCGGGCTGGGATTGCTGTCGAATATTCCGGGCGACCGCAAAGGAGTGCCGGGAATTGAAGACACCGCCGTTTTACCCAAATATCTTCCCTATTACATTGCCGACCTGAAAGAGGTTTTGGGAAAACTCGGCCTCGACAATATTTACTATGCACACATTGCCACCGGCGAAATCCATTTCCGTCCGCTTATTAATTTTAAAGATCCCGAAGATGTAAAACTTTTCGACACGTTGATGAACGAAGTGGCAGCACTGGTTAAAAAATACCGGGGCTCAATGAGTGGCGAGCACGGCGACGGCCGGGTACGCGGGAAATTTATACCGTTTATGTTGGGCGAACGTAACTATCAACGGGTTAAAGATGTAAAAAAAGCGTGGGATCCGTATACGGTTTTTAACCCCGGCAAAATTGTCGATACTCCGCCAATTACCGAAAGTTTACGCGTAATTCCGGGAAAAAAAATTCCGGAGGTAAAAACCACTTTCAACTTTTCGAAAAACAAAGGCTATTTCCGCAGTATCGAAAAATGTAACGGCTCGGGCGACTGCCGGAAAAGTTCGAAAATTGGTGGTACACTTTGTCCTACTTTTATGGCCACGCGCGACGAAGATAAATCGACTCGCGGACGAGCAAATATTTTGCGCGAGTATTTATACAACAACGAAAAAGAGAACCTTTTCGACCATAAAGAGATTTACGATATTCTCGACCTTTGTATTTCGTGTAAAGCGTGTAAAAGCGAGTGCCCGTCGAGTGTTGATATGGCAAAGCTGAAAGCCGAGTTTATGCAGAATTATTACGACATTCACGGCATTCCAATGCGCTCGCGATTAATTGCATATTTACCACGTTTAAATAAACTGGCAGTGGTTTTCCGTCCCATATCAAATTTTATGATGAACACTTCGTTGATGAAGAAAAGCATCGGATTTTCTACTAAACGAACTGTGCCACCACTATCGAAAATTACTTTGAACCGGTGGTCGGGAAAAGGAATTCCACTTCCGGAAAACAAGAAGAAAGGGAAAGTTTACCTTTTTAACGACGAGTTTACCAACTACAACGAAAGTGATATTGGAATTAAGGCAATTCTTCTTTTAACACAACTTGGCTACGAGGTGAAAATTCCAGTTCACAAAGAGAGTGGACGTACATTCCTTTCGAAAGGATTAATCAGTACCGCTAAAAAAATTGCCGCCGAAAATGTTACTCTTTTGAAAGATATTGTTTCGGCAGAGACACCGCTTGTGGGAATTGAACCCTCGGCAATTCTGGCTTTCCGCGACGAATACCCGGAGCTGGTGGATAAAAGCCTGCAACCGGCTGCCAATAAGCTGGCAAAAAATACACTTCTTTTTGAAGAGTTTATTTCAGCAGAAATAGAGAAAGGAAACATTTCGGAAACCGATTTTACTACCGACGAGAAGCAGATTTTGTTGCATGGGCACTGCCAGCAAAAAGCAATTGCTTCAACCGCTCCGTCGATAAAAATGCTTTCGTTGCCGGTTAACTATTCGGTAAAAGAGATTCCGTCGGGCTGTTGTGGAATGGCCGGCTCGTTTGGGTACGAAAAAGAGCATTACGATTTGTCGATGAAAATTGGCGAGATGGTACTTTTCCCCGCTGTTCGCGAGGCAGAAGATAAAGTTGTTATTTCGGCTCCGGGAACTTCGTGCCGCCACCACATTAAAGATGGTACCGGGAAATCGGCAAAACATCCGGTGGAAGTGTTGTACGAGGCGTTGGCTTAAAACATTTTTCTACTAATCCCAATATTTATCCATTATTTTTTTCATTACCGGGAATTTATCGTCGGTGTCGCTTACCTCTTTTTTAAGTTTTAAAAGTTCTTTTTTCATCTTCGAAATAACCGGGGCATATTCGCTGTCGTTATAAGCATTGTGCAACTCTTTTGGGTCTTTTTTCAGGTCGTAGAATTCCCATGCAGGCACGGTGTTTATGTGTTCGGCTTCCGGCATATTTAAGTTTTGCCCGTAAAAAAAGGCCAGTTTATATCTGTGGTTGCGAATTCCAAAATGCCCGGGACGTTTTACCGAGTGCAGCCAGTAGCGATAATACATCGATTTACGCCACTCTTTTGGTGTGTTCCCTTTCAGGTTTTCGCGAAAACTTACGCCTTGAATAAATGCAGGTTTTTTAATATTGGCATAATCGGCAAGAAGTGCCGGAAAATCGATGTTCAGAATAATATCGTCGATACGCGAGCCACCTTTAATTTCTTTCGGATAGCGAATAACGAAGGGCATTCGCAACGACTCTTCGTAAATTAACCGTTTATCGAAAAACCCGTGCTCGCCTAAAAAATAACCCTGGTCGGCTGTGTAAATAACAACCGTGTTTTTTGCAAGTCCCGATTTTTCGAGGTAATCGAGAAGCTTTCCAATGTTGTCGTCAACAGCAGCACCACTTCGTATATAATCTTTAATAAATTTATGGTACGTTTTTTTTCTTGTGGCAATACGGTCTAATCCATCAATCGAAAAAGGTAATCCCGGGTAGTGAGCCCAAAAATCAGGATTTTTGGTGTTCTCTAAATAGCGGTCTTTCAAAGCGTCCATGGTTTGTCCCTCAAAAGTGCGACCGGTTGTCTCTTTCCCAAAATCGTATAACGATTTGGGTTCAGGAATTTCAACTCCATCGAGAAGATTTTTAAAACGTGCCGGATAGTCGAACGGTTCGTGGGTGGCTTTAAAATGGCACATCATTAAAAAGGGTTTTGTTTTGTCGCGGTTCTTTATCCAATCGATGGTTAATCCTGCAATTACATCGGTTGAAAAACCTTTGTGTTCAACTCCGCCTCCATAGTAGTATTCCCAGTTCTCTTTTGTTTTCAATACCGGATTCCAATATCTTCCCTGTCCGGGTAAAACACAATAATAATCGAACCCGGTTGGCTCTTTTTTCAAATGCCATTTCCCAATAATTGCAGTTTGGTAACCGTTTCTCTGAAACACTTTTGCAATATTTATACTGTCGGGTTCCATTGCTTCGGAAAGTGTGTAAATACCGTTTCGATGGCTGTACTGGCCGGTTAAAATTGTTGCCCGGCTGGGTGTGCAAATCGAGTTTGTACAGAAACAGTTGTTTAATACACAACCTTCGTCGGCAAGTTTCCGAATATTGGGTGTGTGAACCACATCTTTTAGAATTCCGCCGTAAACTCCCCATGCTTGCGAAGTGTGGTCGTCGCTTAAAATAAAAAGAATATTTGGACGCTCTTTATTTTTTTGTTTAGTACTGCACGCCGAAAGCATTATTAGGAGGGCAAGAATAAGAAATTGAAAGATTCTTGTTGTCATTCTTGTTTGAATGTATTGGTACTAATTTAGTCGAGAATAGTCGAGAGATTATTTTCTCCTTTATAAATTTCGCGCCACTCTTTTATTTGCTCATTTCCCGACCTACTGTCTTCCGGATAATTGGGACTGTAAAGCATTGTTTTTTCACGAGTTACAAGTTTGCCATCTTTAACAAATCCTTCTCCTCGTTCGCTTAAATGTTGCACCATTCGTTCACGCCATTTTAAAAGTTCTTTTTCGAAATCTTTTTTTACCGATAGGTTTACGGTTTCGCCGGGGTCGTTTTTAAGGTCGAAAAGCTGTTCTTTTCCTGTTCTGAAAAACCAAATGTATTTCCATTTCCCATCGGTTAAAGCAGCCCAGTAATTGTCTTTGCTGTAACATGTCGAATGTTCCATATCGATATATTGTCGCCACGATGCCGCCGGATTTTTAATTAACGACAGGAGCGATTGTCCATCCATATCGTCAGGGATTTTTACCCCTGCCGCATCGAGGAAAGTTGGTAGAAAATCGCGTAATTCCGTTGGGTTCTCCAATATTGAACCTCGTTTTAATTGCCCCTTAAAATTTTTTGGCCACTGTATTATAAACGGAATGTTCGAAGAACCTTCGTAGGCATACGTTTTTCGCCAATGATAGTGGTCGCCCAGCATATCGCCATGGTCGGAAGTAAAGCAGATTATTGAGTTGTCGTACATCCCTTTTTCTTTTAGTGCATCAATAATTTTTCCAATCATTTCGTCGATAAACGAGATATTTGCGTAGTAGTACTTTCGACTTTTTACTGCATGTGCAACGCCAAAATTTCCATAGGCTGCATTTGGCCCACCATGTACGGTATCGAGATAATGACACCAGTCGCCAATAAATGGTTCAGGGATTTTAGCATCTTTATACATATCGACAAAACGTTGTGGAGGGTCGTACGGACTGTGGGGCCTGGCAAACGACACTTTTAGAAAAAGGGGCTTGTCGAGGTCGTAGTTTTTAATTAATTCAACGGCTGTTTTTCCTGTCCAATAAGTTGGATGCAAGTCTTCTTTTAGTTTGTAAATGCCTGCTCTGTGCTCGTTCCATCCAATTCCCGTGGCATCGGGATTTTCGCCCGGTGCATTTAGTTTAAACCAATCGCGGTAGTCGCTAATGTAACCGTCTTGCTCAACGCGCCCACTTTCGTCGGTTAACGTGCCATTAAACCCGTGTAATGCTTTTTGTGGGAACCAGTGCATTTTACCAATTCCGAACGTGTAGTACCCGGCCTCTTTTAACATTTCCGGCATTTCGTATTTGTATTTGCGTGCTACTCTTCCGTAGCCCAACATTCCGTGATGCCAGGGCGACATGCCGGTTAACAATCCGGCGCGTGCCGGTGTGCAACTTGGTACTGACGAGTAACCGTTAACAAACCTAACGCCCTCTTTGGCAATGTTATCGATATTTGGCGACACAACAGCACTATTTCCCATGCAGCCCAGTGCATCGGCGCGGTGTTGGTC
>WGCT01000201.1 GCA_015493625.1 Draconibacterium sp.
AATTTATGGTAAGAGCCGACCCGGGAGTACGCAAAGCAATTTCGAAAACGGTTAGTATAAAATTTCAAATAGAAAAACCATTTTGGTTAAAGTGGTGGTTTTTGCTGCTTGCTTTATTGTTCTTAATTCTGTTCGTCATTTTTGTTGTAAAATTTTTTAGCAGAAGAGTGCAAAAGAAAGAGTTAATTAAAAAAAGAATAGTGCAGCTGCGAAGTGAAGCGTTGAAAGCACAAATGAACCCGCACCTAATTCATAATGCGCTTAACAATATTAATGGACTTATAAATTTAGGACGCAGTAACGAAGCGCAAAACTTTTTATCGTCGTTTTCGAAAATGTTGCGCCTTGTTTTGAATAATGTTAGCAAAGATGAGATAACGCTTGCCGAAGAGCTGAAAATTGTAGAAAGTTTTGTTCAGTTTCATGGTCACGCAAACGAGCAAAGTATAAATTTTAATATTGTTAATCAATTGTCGGTGGATGTAAATAGTGTGTTAATTCCGCCAATGCTAATTCAACCTTATGTCGAGAATGCAATTTTACACGGTGTTTCGCAGTTGATAAACAGAAAAGGTACTATTGAAATTGAGGTAAAAAACGAGAATAACCGATTGATTGTAACAATATGCGATAATGGAATTGGGCTTGGAAACAGTGAACGAAAAGGAACCGGGATGGGAACAAAATTAACAAACGAGAGAATACAATTGTTAGAGAAAAACAGTAAAAACAAAGTGCAAATTGTTAAACTTGTACAGGGAACAAAAGTAGTGATAAACATACCTCTAAAAATAAAAACCCAATGAAAGTAATTAATGCTGTAATAATTGAAGATTTGCCGGTTGCCGAAGAGCATCTTAAAAAGTTACTTCGCGATAATTGCCCACAGGTAAATGTAATTGCCAGTTTCAGGTCGGGGAAAGAAGCCATTAAAATACTTCCAAAATTAAATTACGACCTCCTGTTTCTCGACATTGAATACAACGATAATTATAATGCATTCAGACTTTTAGAAGACCTCGACTTTGCCGAAACACATATAATTTTTACCACAGCATTCGATACTTACCGAAACGAAGCGTCGGAAGTTGACTCGATTAAATACCTTTTAAAACCCATACAAAAAGATGAACTTGTAAAAGCGGTTGAAAGAAGTATGTTAATTTTAATTGGGAAAGATAAACTGACACAAATCCAACAGCATTACGAAGCCGTAAAAACAGGAAAAATAATGATTAGTTCCGAAGGGATTGTTCATTTTATCGATTCCATGGATATTATTTATCTCGAAGCATCGGGTACTTATACCGATGTGTTTTATGTTTCTGAAAACGAGATAATTAAAATAACATCGACTCAAAATCTTGGAAAATTCGAGAGTAAGTTAGATGCACGGATTTTTAACCGTGTGCATAAAAAATATCTCGTTAATATTAACTATGTTAAAAGTTGCCACCGAAATATGTTGAAATTGGCTGTCGGTAATCAGAAAGTTGAAGTTTTAATTTCTAAAGATCGCAGAAAAGATATTCTTGAAACCATTGCTTTGAATAGTTTGAATTTTTAGAAAAAACCTAAGGGTTTGCAAAGTTCAGTATTTTATTACACCAAGCTAAAGCATGGTGCAAAATGTTAAGCTGAAAACAGAAAAAACGGTTCTCTTTTTAACCGGGTTCTTTTTATATGAAATAATCACTTGTAAATATTTTTCGCCCTCCTGTTCGTTGGCTCAAAATCGGTTTAATTGGCTCAAAGTCGGGTGCGTTAAACGGTTGGGGAAAGTTTCTTCTATTTGCCAAAACCAGTGTATATTTACACCATAAATTCAATGAAAAACTATGGGTTTCTCACTTTTTTTAAATCAACCAAAAAGAACAGAAACAAATTAAACACTATAAAACTCTAAAAAATGAAAAAAACACAAATGATCTTCATCTTAATCTCTCTGTCGTTCTTAATCTCGTGCACTAAAGATGAAATGAGTGACCTAGATGGAAAACAGTCACAATTTGGGGCAGTTGGAAATGAAATACATACAAAAGCAGGTCAGCTTGGAATTACCGATGCAGATATCTATGTTTCTAAATTAGAAAATGGAATTTCTACATTTACTTGCTCCGGAAGTACTTCAAACAGTAAATACATTGAGTTAATAAAAATTATACCATCCGAGTTATTCCCCGGAACGATAGAGGTAACAGGAAACACCGTAAGAGCGACAATAAATGTGAAAATTACCGACAACGGTTCACAATTAATCTTCAACGATGGAAGTAAACTAAATATAGTAAAATACGATGCTAAAGTTGGCGACAAGTACACAACAAAAGTTGGTAAATATACTTTAGAGAATGAAGTTATAGAAAAATCAACAGATGATGATTATATGTGGGGTGGCATGTTAATAAAAATTATCAGAGTTAGATCGAAGAGCGTTATTCCCGGGGTCTCTTACGTTGAACACGTCTATAATCATAAATTTGGTTTTGTTGGTGTGGCCATCCATTTTGAAGATGGATCGGTAAAATATGTTGGTATTGAGTGCTAATTCTCGAATACCAATGGAATTAAAACTCTCTATATTCCCCTCCAAAGCAAGATTTCTTGGACTGGCATTAATGATTTTGGCTTTACCTTTTGGATATCTGTATTTCTTTGGTGGGAAACCTGAAATATTTAATATTAAGGTATTTGCAATAATAACTTCATATATGGAAACCAGATATTTTGTAATATCTCAAACCAATGCTTTAGACGAGTTGGCCGCAATGCTTTTTATTATTGGTATTACACTTGTTTCGTTTTCGAAAGAGCGGGTTGAAAAAAAATATTACGAGTTGCTGCGTGTAAAGGCACTCGTAAATGCTCTTTTTATTACAATCTTAATCTGGTTGTTATCCTT
>WGCT01000202.1 GCA_015493625.1 Draconibacterium sp.
GAAAAACATTTTCGGATTTCTTTTAACAGTAATTGTTTTTACAACATCGTGTTCGTCGGGTAAAAAAGCATTAGAAAAAGGCGACTACTATTCGGCAATGGAGAAGGCCGTAAGTCGTTTGCAATCGTCGCCAAACAACAGCAATGCAATTCAGGTTTTACAAGATGGTTACCAACAGGCACTCGATTGGTCGCAAAACGAGTTAGACCAAATTCTGTCGGGAAGTAATTCGTTTAAATGGGAAGAGGCCATTAATATAATGACACAGGTAAATTCTCTTGCCGATAAAATTAACGCCACTCCCGCTGCACGGAAAATAATCAGGAATCCAAAAATATACACATCGGAACTCGACCTCGCCTACGACAAAGCAACCGAAGAGCGGTACAATGCCGGGCTTTATAGTTTAAAAGCTCACACACGCGAATCGGCACGTATTGCTTATAACCACTTTTTAAAAGCCAACAGTTTTACTCCCGGATACAAAGATGTTGCCGAGCAGCTGGCTATTTCGAAAAAACTGGCAACCATTACCGTTATTTTAGAAACCATTCCGCTAAACACAATTAAATACAAACTCTCTTCGGAATTTTTCTACAACGAAATTTATAATACAATGAATAAACGATTTCCGCGTGCGAGTTTTGTAAATTTCTATTCGCCCGACGAAGCTGAAAAAGCAAAACTGAAACACCCCGACTTTGTTGTTCGTGTTGAATTCTACGATTTTACAGTTGGAAATACCGAACATACCGAAGTGGAAGAGACGGTAAAACGCAAAGTTGAAATTCCGGCAACCGACTCAACGCGGGCAAAGCACATTAATTACGAGGCAAAATTAAAAACTTACACCGATAAGGTTATTTCGGAAGGCTCGGTAAATATGAAAATTATTGATTTTAACAACAATAAAGTAATTAGAAAAAGACATTTCCCCGGCTCGTTTGTTTGGATAAACGACTATGCAATATATGTTGGCGACATTGAAGCGCTGAACAATAAACAGCTGGAATTAACAAAAAGAAAAGCGCTTCCACTTCCTCCAAAACAAGACCTTTTTGTTGAGTTTACTAAACCAATTCATTCTCAGATAACCCAAAATCTACGCAGCTTTTTTAGTAGTTACGATTGATAAAAATGTTGGAAATAGTAAAAACAGAATTCACACTCGAAAATCTGAAATTAAAAAAACTGGTTGGTTACGACAGCACAAATTATTTAGTCGAGAACCGGTCAGAGAAGTTTATTCTAAAAATTTATACAAATAACAGAAAGGAAGTTGAACTGGCCGAGGCCGAAAATGCACTGTTACTCCATCTGCAAAAAGCGAAAAATAACCGGTTTCCGGTTCCGGTAAAAAATAGAAATAAACAATACCTCACTCCTTTTTTCGAAAATAACGAGAAAAAATATGCCCGTTTGTTAACCTACCTCGAAGGTGCTTTTCTGGGCGAGACAGACCACTCGGCTACTCTTTTTAAAACATTGGGGAAATTTATTGCCGAACTCGATTTACAGCTTCAATCGTTTAGCAACCCGGTTATTGAGGCACGGCAGTTTAAATGGGATTTGCAACATTTTTTGCTGAACGAAAAATACTTGCAATACATTCCTGATTCTGCCAACCGTAAAACGATAGAACTTGTTTTCGATAGATATAAAACCACTGTCTTACCCGTTTTGCCAAGCTTACGAAAACAGATAATTCATAACGATGCAAACGAGTGGAACACATTAACTGCTAAGAATAAAATAACCGGACTGATTGATTTTGGCGACATCTGTCACACTCAATTGGTTAACGAACTTGCCATTGCGCTTGCCTACGCACTTTTGGGAAAAACCAGCCCCGTAAATTGGGCAATTCCAATACTGTCGGAATACAATAAAATTATTGCACTGCACAAAAACGAGGTCTATATTTTATATCATCTTATTGCTGCACGTTTATGTACCACCGTTTTAAATTCGGCTTTCGAACGGGTGAATAGACCGAAAAACCGTTACATTCAAATTAGCGAAAAACTCGCGTGGTCTTTACTGAAAATATGGACAAATACAGATCCGGAATTTGTTGGCGATAGATTTTGGAATGAACTAAATACTGCGTAATAGGCATTTGGGCTTTTATTTCTTGTTCCAATCCTCTATAAATTGGAACAATATTGTTTTTTTTGCCTGACTCTTAACTGAAAATTGCAC
>WGCT01000203.1 GCA_015493625.1 Draconibacterium sp.
TATAAATAGTGAGGTTGCACTTGATTTTTATCTTTTATCCCGAGTAAAGAACAAACAAGACCAGTGTCGCAAAAATACATTTTTGGCATTTTAACTAATCGTTTGTTGAAGTTTTTATAATGTGGTTGCAAAAAATATATTATATAACTTGCCTCAAGTACCGAAAGCCATGATTTAGCTGTAATTTGGGTAATTCCACAACTGTTTGCCAAATCGGTAATATTAAGTAATTGCCCAACTCTCCCGGCACACATTTTTATGAAACGTATAAACGTGTTTTGGTTTGAGATATTACGTATTTGTTTAACATCTCTTTCTAAATATGTTTGTATATAAAATGGATAAAAGTCTTTCGGTGGAATATTTTTATCATAAAGTCGTGGATAAGCCCCTTTAAATATATGGGTTTTAAAATTGTCGGAAAGGAGGTCAGCTTTTTTTAATTCAAAGTTACTAAAAGGCAATAGTTTTAAAATAGCTATTCTGCCTGCTAATGATTGTGTAATATTTTCCATTAGCAGAAAGTTTTGAGAACCTGTAATAATAAACTGACCTGTTTTATCAGACCCGTCAACAATGTTTTGAATATACGAAAATAACTCCGGTACTCGCTGTATTTCGTCTATTATCATCCCATCTCCGGCATTGTCTAAAAAACCTTTGGGGTCTGTTATTGCAAAATTTCTTAAGTCAACATCTTCTAAGTTAAAATACTTGTATTTTGCAAATGTTTGTTTTACTAAAGTTGTTTTACCCGATTGCCGTGGACCCGTAACACTTATAACAGGATACAACTTTGCAAAATATTTTAATTTATCTGATAAAGTCCGGAATATCATTTAGCAAAGATAATAGAATATTGGACAAATTATATATTCGACTATAAGATTTGTCCAATATTGAATATAATTTATTCATTCTATGGTTTGGACATTTTAAAATATGAGATTGCTTCGCAGTGCTACCAATGGCGCTAGTTGTATATTGATTGTATGTGTTTTGGCTTGCTTCGCGAAAAAAGTTATTTCTAGTATTTCTTAATCTGGCAAGTCTTTGAAATTAACGCTATTACGATGACGAGGAACGAGAAAGAAGCAATCTGAATATTTATCCCGGACAATAGTGTTTTTTTGTATAATGGACAAAATTAAGGCTGTTTTTTAAACTTTTTCTGTATGCTAACAGGACATTAAATAACGCTAATTATACAATTCAATTTGACTTTATAATACCGTTTAATTGAATTTAATTATTTTATGCAAGGTTGAGTTAAAATATTTTTGCATAGCATTTGTTATTAGTTGTTTATATTTTATAATGGTTCGGTACATTTTTATAAACATCTCATAAACAGAGAATTACAAGGCATAAAGTGGTTGTCGTAATTTGCTAAAAATCAGACCTTTGCGACTTTGCGGCTTTGCGAGAAACAAAAATTTAACGAAGTATTGTTATTTACGACTTTAAAAATCAAGAAAGGCAATTTTCTATTCCCCAAAATTTTATCCGCAAGTTTATAATCTTATCGGTGTCAAACCAACATAAAAAATTAATCAGATGAAGGCACTATTTACAATTACACTGTTTTTTGTTGCAACTACATTTTTTAATACAGCAACATCTGCAACCCACCTTTCAAAAGCCGAAAAAGAGGGTATTCAATTGATGCGCGAAGAGGAGAAGCTGGCACACGATGTTTATGTTTTTTTATATAAGAAATGGAACTTGCGTATTTTTAATAATATCTCGAATGCCGAAACCAGGCATTTCGAAGCTGTGGGTTATTTAATTGAAACCTACAACGTAAAGGACAATGCAAAAGAGAATGCCGGAGATTTTAAAAATAAAAAGTTACAGGAATTGTATAATTCGCTAACCGAAAAAGGAAGTGAGTCGTTAAACGCAGCGCTCGAAGTGGGAGCATTAATTGAAGAAGTTGATATCGACGATTTGCAAAAGCTGCTAGCCGCCCATCCCGACTCAGTAATTATCGGTGTTTACCAAAATCTTCTAAGGGGTTCCGAAAATCATCTGCGTGCTTTTACCGGGCAACTCGAAAGCCGTGATGCGAAATACACACCCACCGTTTTAAGCAAGACAGATTACAATAGAATATTAGCGGGAACGCACCAAAAAGGAGATTCGGGGCATTGCGTCCTTCAACAAAACAATTGTCGAAATAAAAAAAATAATCGGGGGCGAAACCGTGGAAGTGGTCACGGAAGAATGTGCGGACAAACCAGATGGAGCCAAAACTGATTATCTGATAATCAGTTTTTTAGATGGTGTTCTTGTGTTCTCATATTCAATAAAATAGTGATAAACTCCACTGTTATATTGCGAAATATCCAACGATAAAAAATCGGTGTGGTTATCGATTGTAAACTGGTCGACTGCTCTTCCTGTATTATCTAACAAGTGGAGTTCTCCGCTATTTACGTTTTCGGGAAGCGAGTAGGTAACCTTAACGGTTTCAGTGGCAGGGTTTGGAAAGACATTCAATAAAACATCGGGTCGGTTATTTTTCAGATAAGCACTTATTACAGGTGTTCCGGGTAAACTGAAGATGTTTGTCCACACCTTTTCGGGGAAAATTGAATAGTCGAAACAATATGCAAATAACTTGTAAACATCGTCATCGATTTTGTTTACATAAATGTATTGCGCCCCGTCGATGGTCTGAATTGTTGTGCCATCGTCGTTTATTATTTTGCTGTTGTACTCGTAATACTGCTGTGCCGTGTTGTATTTGTAGTAGGAGTAAACCAGCTCCAAACCCTTGTCGTTGTCGAACAGGTTTTCGGAAATGTATTTTACATCTGCGATATAAAAATTGTTCGGTACACTTAAATTTATGGTTTTAAAAAGCGAGTGGTCGAGGTTATAAATCCGGCACTGTGCTTTGGGTACATCCATTAAATAGTATTTATACCCAAGTGTTTCCAGCTTTACTACCGATGCTGAATAGTCGTACTTTTTTTCGAGAGTTACCTGTGCATTTGCTGCCAAAAATGTAATTAAAATGGCAACTGTTCCTACTAATTTTTTCATTGTTTTCAGTTTTTCTATTTTATTAATTTCAATCCTTCGTTAGCCGACTTGTCGCCGGGGCTATATAACTTTACTTTGTTAAACAGTACTTTTGCCTCGTTGTTGTTGCCAAGAAAATAGGAAGTCCAGCCCAGCATTAACATTCCATCGTAGCCAAACGGGTACAAATCGACCACTTTTTTAAAAAGCGGGTACGCTTTGTTGTAGTTTTTACGTCCGTAATAAACCAGCCCCAACCGGTACAAAGCCACGGTGTTTTGCGGGTTTATTTCGAGTATTTTGGTGTAAATGGCAATTACATCGTCCCATTTCCCCAAAGCCGATTTCGGCAATATCAATCCAAAACGCGCCTCTTCGGAATAGGGTTTTAGTTTTTGCGCCCGCGAGTAAAAAATTATCGCTTCGTCGAACAGTCCGGCATTGTAATTCAGCCACCCCAACCGTAAATTCATTTCATACGAATCTTCAGAATAAACTTTTTTCAACTCGTCCATTGCAGCCGAAAAATCACCACTTTTTTCCTGAACATAACTTTTCGAAAACGCCTCTTCGAGCGCCGTTTGATTTACCTGTGCAAATGTTGGCAACACTAAAATTGCAAACAAAATAATTATTACTATTCTTTTTAAAAATTCCATGATATTCCGCCTGTAATTGTATGTTTATAATAACTGTATTCTACTGAATTCCCCGGTATTCCACCGGTGTAAACCTGATAAGTTTCAAAGATATTTTGGTTGATGTACCGAACAAGAAACTGGTATTTTTTCCCAATGGGGAAATAGAGTGTCCCCATAAATTTGTTCTCCGACCTGCCCGGGAAATTGGCAATTACATACCCGGCGGTCTCGATAAAATTCTTCATGTCGCCAACCAAATATTGCCCGTAAAAATAGGCCGGTCCCAGTTTTGCCCCTCCCGAAATTCCAAATGTATTGTAACCAAAACCGTTGTCGGCATCCGATTTAAAATAGATTTTCGGGGTGATGTAAAAGTTGGTATTCGAAAACGGATAGTAGGTAATCCATGCCGAGTATTGATTAAAATTCCGGTTGGTGATACTGGCAAAATTTATTTCGGCACCGGTAGTGAAATTTCCAAAATTCGACCACACAGAAGTAGAGAAGATAATATCGGAATAATTTATTTCAGAAGGGTAGAAATACCTGCTCGCTCCCCTCTCCGCCCCTAGGAATAGTTCCGATTTTCCCCAGACAACATTAAATGAGGGCGAGATGTGAATCCTCTTTCCAACAATAAAATTGGGGTTGATAAAATATTGGTACTGCTGTGTTTTTACTGGAAATGTGTTCCTTGTTCCCCAATCGATTTGTTGTTCGCGGTTAACCGTAACAAAAGAGAGGTTGTGTGTAATATTAAATCCGGGCAAAACCTGGTGGCTAAAATCTACCGATTCAAAATGGTAGTTTTTCAGGTAGTACGCCTCGCCGTAATCGTCGCCCACTTCTGCCTCTTCATCAAGCGAGCCGTTTGTCAACTCATCGAAATTGGGGTTAAAACAGTAGCCGCCTTCAACAGCCAGCCGCAGTGGTTTGTTTTTTGCAAACCCTATTTTCTGCTGCATTGGTTTTGTAAACTTTGCCGCATATTTCGATGCTTCGGAACTTCGCCCACTATAAACCAGACTGTAGTACAAATACTCCTGCAACCACTCGAACGACTGGTCGTTTTCCCACGCTTTTAGAAACCATTCCGAAGCCACCCTGTATTTTTTCAAATTGTAAAAGGCAATTCCCGTACGCGCCTGCAAATAGAAAAAATCGATTCCCTGTTTTCGCGACTCTGCCGAGAAAGCAATTAATTCGTCCCACTTTTTTTGCTGAAAAAGAGTGTACGATTTTGTATCAACTTCAACATAGTTCCACTTTTTTTGTGCCATTGCTGTTAATAAAAAAAGCGACAGAAAAACTGTTATTCCAATTCGTTTGTACATTGTATATTTATCTTGGTCTGGTCGAATTGAACAGAAATATCAAAAGTCCCTTGCCGGTTTATTTTTAGTTCGCAATTGTATTCTGCCGTTTTCCGACCGGCAATATTTTTAGTAATTTGCGCATTCATCTCCACATCTCCCGACGATAAAATGTCGCCGGCCTCTTTCATCGTTAAATTGTAATCTATTTTCAGAAAGAGAAAAATGGGTGCTACAAAATCCTGAAGAAATTTCAAAATGCCACCAAACATCATGTTCAGCGGAATGGTATCGGTAATTTTACTGTTGGGCAAAAATCCCATGGGTACTTTAAACAGCACCACAAACAACCAAAACAGTGCGGAGTTTTTTGCCCCGGTAAAATTGGTAAAATAGTGGAGGTCGCCGTTGTTGTACAGGTAAGCTTTTCCGTTGTCTTTTTCGCAACGAATGTACGAGGTGTTATACACATCGGTTTCAACAATCCATGTATATTCGCCCGCCAGCTTTTGCCATTTAGCCTTGTCAGATTCCACATCGACCAGTACCGAAATGCGCTGCCCGGGTATAAAATGCAACCCATTTAAAAGAATGTCGTTTTTAACCGGGTTGGCCACAATATCGCCGTTTTGTGGGTTCTCGAATGTTTTTAACTGAAAGGTTTTTCCCTGTTTCAACAAAAAATTGCCAAACGGATAGTCGATGGTTGTGGAACCGATATACGGAGTTGCCTGAAACTGAAAATGGAGATGCGGATAGGGCGACCTGCCCGAATTTCCACAACGTCCGATTGCCTGTCCCTGTTTTACAAAATCGCCCACTTTTACATCGAGCGACTGGTATTTCAGGTGGCTGAGTTTGGCGTATAAATAATCGTTGTGCTTCACAACCACCGTGTTTCCCCAGTTGTTGCGTGTGTTTATGTCGGCAATATTATTGTCTTGAATGTTGTCGATTGCCTCAATAATTGTTCCGTCGAAAGGCGCAAGCACCGCTTTCCCGAAACAGAAATAGTCTTGTGTAAAATCGCCTTCGTTTCTGAATTGTTTCCCACTGCTGTCGGTAATAATAAAATCCCAGGCGTGCCGCCACTCTCCCTTGTGCGTGTGTTCGCCGTTGTGCCCCTGGTTTATTTGCCACTCGCCATAAAAAGGCAACGAGGCAGAAACAGGAAAAGCTGCCGGAAAACGCTTTGTATTTCCGGAGTGCAGGTAGAGGTTTTTCTCGGGTTTGCCTAACTGAACAGGAATTTCGATGAGGTGTTTTGGCCGCTTTTCGCGCAATTTCAGTGCATATAAAAACATTAAAACCACCATGTTAAACGGTAACGAATAGGGCGAAATTTTAAAAAGTAAAAATATTTGTTGCGTACTGATGGTAATTAAAACCACTGCCGGCAACAACAAAAGAATCCATCCGTAACTTACCCGGTTGGGCACTAAATAGTAACCTCCCAGCGCAATTGCCATTAATATATAGTTGAATCCGATAAACGTGTAACTAAGCGAATTAAACTCAATACCCACAAAACGGTAAAACAAAAATGCTCCGGTGTAACCCAAAACAGAAAGTACAAAAGTGATACGCGAATAGATAAGCAACCCCAGTGCAATAATTATTCCGGCCAACAAATGCGACTGGAAAAATATGGCTCCCAACGAATGAAAATAGTCTTTTACAAACGACGACCCGATTGAGTTTTCAAGAAAATTATAGAAATCGACAAATGGTTTTCCGCCCAAAGCATACAATTCGTTATACACATAAATTCCACGCTCGCTAATGTTCAGTGCCGTTAAACTACTTCCCGAAAGGGAAACAATCCAAATGGTAAGCAAAAACGGGACACTTAAAAAGGGCAGTCCATATTTGCCAAGCACTCCCTGAAAAACAACGGTGAGAAAAAAACTGAGAATTGCCGAAATGGTTACCAGCAAATACAACTCAACCGATGGCTGATAAAACAGACCAACACCAAGACCCACCAACAGCGCATTAAATCCGTAAAGCCCCGAGTCTAAAAAATATTTATTAAACCCCAGCGACGAAGCTAAAAGCGTTGCTATTAGCACCGCAATTAAACCGCCCAGCCCGGCTCCGTAATCGAAAAAACTGATGACCATCAGAAAAACGGCCAGCACTTTCGATTTCGAAAAAAATACCTGCGAGTAACTGTTTAAAACAGATTCGGCAATTGTTTTTATTTTTAGGGTAGTTTCGGTCATTTAACCAATTTATCTTTTCGGATTCAGTTCGCTGTTATTAAACGTTTCCATTGTATCGCTCTTTCTGATTATATGTGTTTTTCCGTCCAAATCGATTAAAACAATGTTTGGCCGGTAGGTAATAAACTGCATCCACTGCGTTACATTGTATGCACCCACCCGCTCAATAACAAGTTGGTCGCCAACATTCACCTGCGGAAAATTTATCGCTTCGCGAATCACATCAATATTCATACAAAGAGGCCCGTAAATGGTTGTCTCCTCGGCATGGCTCGAAACTTCTTTGCTGGGGAAAACCCCTAGATTATACCAGAATGTTGTAAACAGCATGTTTACTCCGGCATCGATAACAATGGTGCGCCGCCCCGTTGTAGAACGCTTGTTTGCCAGCACCGAAGTTAATAAATATCCGGCATCGTCGATTAGTGCGCGCCCGGTTTCGAGAAACAGTACCGGCAGATGTTCGTGTGGAATTTCGGATGAGATTATCGAGTTTGAAATTGCCTCGGCATATTCGTCGAACGAGGGACAGGTTTCCGAGCCCGGCATGTACGCACCTTTCAATGTGTTTTTCGATGCGAAACCGCCACCCATATCAATGTATTTTATCCAGTGGTTAAATTTCCGCGAAATGGCCACCATTAAATTCGACAATTTTACAGCTGCTACGCCGTATGCCGAAGCGGTCATTATATAAGTTCCGATGTGTGTGTGCAACCCAATTAAATCGAGGTCTTGCGCCAGCATAATCCGGTTAATTGCATTCCATGCTTCGCCATTTTCGTAGTTAAAACCAAACCTGTCCCACATGGGATAGATGCCCGTGTCCATGTTAACGCGAATAGCAACCCGGGCTTTTTTATTCAGTTTTCGCGTGGTTTCAATCAGCAAGTACAACTCGTCGAAATGGTCGATATGAATGCAGGCATTGTTGTCGATTGCCATCTCCAAATCTTTCTCCGATTTGTCGGGGCCGTTAAATAAAATGTTCGAACCGCTTACACCATTCAGAAGTGCTTTTTCGAACTCGAATCCCGAAACAACCTCAGCCCACGAACCTTCGTCATGGAAAATGCTGCAAACTGCATTAAGGTAATTTGTTTTGTACGACCACGCGAACTGCACTTTCGGGTAGCGGGTTTCGAATGCCCGTTTTGCATCGTTGTACGTTTTCCGTATCGTTTTTTCAGAAAAAACAAATGCCGGCGAACCGTAATTTTCAATCAATTCCGGAACTGCAATTCCATCAATGTCGGTAATAATTTTCTGCTTGGTTGGTAGCCCGAATTTATTGGGTACACCGGCAGTAATTTTACTGATAACCGGTTTTTCGTATTTTAATTTTTCCATTATTATGTTTTTACTATTGTCGTTTTCCATCCAAAAAATAATTCTTGTTTTACTTTGCGCCTTTGCGTCTCTGCGGTTTTGTTCCTATTAAATTTCTTTATTCATCGAGATTGCTGCAAAACGTTCTAAATCAACAATCATATCGTACGAATAGCGGACAAACATTTTACCAATTTTATACGATGTCATGGGTTGAACATCGTGTCCGAGTGCCAGTTTTACCAGTGCCTCCGGAATATTTTGCCCGGCACCCACGGCAAGATAAACCCATGCAGGAATTCGCGGATTAATTTCAACAAGGTAATATTCGCCGCTGTTTGTTTTAATCAATTCCAGCTCCAGTCCGCCTTTCCATTGTGTTTTATGAATAAGCGAAAGGGTCAGTTCCATCATTTTGTCGTCGGCGAGTGTAATTCCTCCCCAGGCTTTTCCTTTGTCGGTTATGTACTGTTTGCGCATGGGCACGGCGGCAATGGTATTTCCTTTTCCATCGCCAAGAGCCACCACATTCACTTCAGTTCCGGCAACAAATTCCTGTACAATTACCGGCAGCCCCCATTTTGCCGAAACTTTGCGGAATGCCTGTTTCGCCTGCTCTTCGTTGTATGCCGGGTAGGCATCGTAAAACTGTCCTTTCACCATCACCGGATAGTTGAATTTCTTCTCCATATCGGCAATTTGGTTGATGGTTCCCAAATTCATACTGTCGGGGACTTTTACTCCATATTTTTTGCCGTAAGCGGGTAACTTGTCTTTTTCGCGTTCCTGAAACTGTTTAAGTGTAGGCAGAAACATTTTAATTCCCTTGTCGGCAAGGCGTCCTTCGTTTTTCATAAACGAAAAAAGTTCGGCATCGAAATTTGGAATCAGCACATCAATTTTTTCCTGTTGATGAATAAACTCGATACGTTCTGTCAGCTCCTCGGAACCCGCCGATGGGTACGGAATTTGAAAGATGCGGTCGCACAATCCTTCCATATAAATACCCGGTTCGAGGTTCTCGTACACCAACCCGATAACCCGCACATCAAAATCTTTCGACTCTTTTATGCTTCGAATTACAGGAACTCCCGGCCCGGGATTATCGGTGTTGTTCAGCCCCGTTACTGCAAGTATTATTTTTTGCCTGTTCATGTTTTTCGTTTTTATACAAAGTCGAGCGGGTCGCCTTGTAACGTAATCTGGTGATGTTTTAGCATGGCGCAGAACTCATAAAAATCTTTTTCGAAAGCGAGGTCGTCAACATCGTATTTTTGCAGAAACGAATCTCTTATTTCCTCAAACTCTTTTCCGGCTTCAATCATTTTTATCAATTCAAATCCTACCGGATTTAAGTTAAACGAGTCGCCTGTTTTCGAGTTAAAAACAAACCCGTTGTCGCTAATTTTAATCTCTTCGGTAATTATCATTTGTCTTAAATTTTAAATACAAATTGGAACATCAACAAAAAACTTTTTCGTTAATGCTCCAATGTACACTTCTCTAATTAACCATCTATATTTATTCGACACCAACTAAATTAAAAACTTGCGCTCAGTTAAACAATTTGCAATTATTTTCCTTTTTAATAGAGTTGAATGCATTTTTACATTTGGCACGCTACTTGTTTAACAGGAGTATATTAGAAACAGAAATACTTAAATCTTATTATCATGAAAAAAATTACATTCATATTATTGATTTTTACAGCAGTACTAATAACATCATGCGAAGGACCAATGGGTCCTCCCGGATTACCGGGACAAGATGGAGATGCGCTAATCGGTACTATTTTTGAAATTCAGGGCGATTTTACTCCTGACAACAAATACAAGTTGTTTTTTGAATTTCCCAAAGATTTTAAAATCTATGAAACAGACGTTGTTTTAGTTTATATTTTATGGGAACAGACTGATAATAAAACCGATGTGTGGCGTCTGTTGCCTCAAACCGTTGTTTTAAAAAGCGATGAGGGAACCGATGTTTTACAATACAATTACGATTATACCGTTGCCGATGTTCAGGTATTTTTAGAAGGAACATTCGATTTTAGTACGCTTCTGCCTGGCGAATGGCAAAATCAAGTTTTTAGAATTGCTGTATTACCTGCCGATTTTATGGCAAAAAAATCGGTTGACGAAAGCGACTTTAATTCAATAATTAACTCGAAAGAGATAAAATTGAATACCATTAAAGAGGTGAATTTTACTCAAAAAATAAAACCAGGAATTTAATTTGAAGAGTTTTATTGGATATTCAAAGAGAGCCTTACTAAAAAGTGAGGCTCTCGCTTTTTGCTTCGAATAACTCTTCTTCCATTACATCGTAAATCAATTTAAATTCTTGTGGGGAATAAAGTGAGAAGCTATTGTCAATAAATGATAAAACCTTATTCTTAGGTTTTAAAGCTTAGGC
>WGCT01000204.1 GCA_015493625.1 Draconibacterium sp.
GAGTTATTGCTTTACTTACTAAAAAAGCAAAAAAAGATATTGGCAAGCGCGAAGGTTTTATAATTGTTGCTTTAGTCTGGATTGTATTCTCTTTTTTCGGAACACTCCCTTATGTTTTAAGCGGTTCTATTCCAAACTTTACTAACGCATTTTTCGAGACCATGTCGGGGTTTACAACAACCGGTTCATCTATTCTTTCCGATATTGAAATTTTACCTCACGGAATTCTGTTTTGGCGAAGCATGTCGCAGTGGTTAGGTGGAATGGGAATAATTGTTCTGTCGCTAGCCATTTTGCCAGTATTCGGAATTGGGGGCATGCAGCTTTATGTTGCCGAAGTTCCCGGTCCTGCCCCCGATAAAATAAGCCCCCGTATAAGACAAACAGCCAAAACATTATGGATTATTTATCTCGGATTTACAATTGCCGAAACACTGCTTCTCCTCATTGGAGGCATGTCGTTGTTCGATGCTGTTTGTCATTCGTTTACAACTATGGCAACCGGAGGATTTTCAACAAAACAAGCAAGTATTGCACACTGGTCGTCGCCCTTTATTCAGTATGTAATTATTGTTTTTATGTTTCTTGCCGGAACAAATTTCACCATCTCGTACCTCGCTATTAAAGGCCGGTTTAAAACAGTATTTAAAGACGAAGAATTTAAGTATTACGGTATTTTTGTATTGCTGTTTACTGGTTTAATTTTTACAGGATTATTAATAACTACACAATTGGGCGTTGAACATGCTTTTCGCGACGCACTCTTTCAGGTGGTTTCAATTATAACCACAACCGGCTTTGCAACAGCCGATTATCTTCTTTGGGCTCCTATTCTAATTATCCTTTTATTTACACTCTTCTTTTTTGGAGGTTCGGCAGGCTCAACCGGTGGAAGTATTAAAATAATGCGAATTGTTTTGCTCTTGAAAAATAGTTATTACGAGTTACGCCGGATGATTCACCCACATGCAATTATTCCGGTAAAATTCAATAACAGATCTGTCGATTCGAAAATTATTACAAATGTATTGGCCTTCTTTATGCTCTATTTTATCATTTTTGGTGTGAGTACAATTATTTTTACACTTATGGAACCCGATTTAGAATCGGCAATGGGTGCTGTTGCAACAAGTTTAGGAAATATTGGCCCGGGTTTAGGGAATGTAGGTCCGGCCGAAAACTTCCTCCATGTTAGTCCGTCGGGGAAATGGTTCTTGTCATTTTTGATGCTTCTCGGTAGGCTCGAACTGTTTACTATTTTGGTTCTTTTCTCCCCTTCATTCTGGAAAAAATAAGAAACTTAAGAAATACAGTCTCTAATCACTAACGTTTCTTTTTATCCGGAATAATCAACTCCTGATTCACCATAATTATATTTTTATCAGCAATATGATTAGCCTCCACAAGGTCGCGAACCGTTACACCATATTTTTTTGCAATTACCCATAAACTTTCGCCTTTCTTTACTATGTGCGTTTTAATTTCTGGTACAGCAACAGAATCGGTAACAACAGCTTTCTCCTTTTCAGGAACAATATAATCGGTAGTGTAATTGCTTTGTGGCAACGAATTATGTGCTTTCTTCTGCGAGGCACAACTAAAAAATATTAAAGTTCCTACGACGATAAATAGAATATAATGTTTCATCTTATTTGTTTAATTTATAAAAAGCACAAATAAGATACAAACTATTCTATTAATAATCAATACCATAAATCATCTATTCAGAGAAATATCCGGAGAAAATATATTTAGAAGAAGGTTACTCTTTTCCGTTCAGAAAACACCGAAAAGGCAAAACTGATGCCGACTGCTCTTCGAGTTTTACCATCAAATCTTTTTTCATAAACTGTAATTCATCGGCATCAAATTCGTCGCACAGTTTTGTTAGGGTAATATAAATATCGAGTGTTTGAATAAAGCCACTATTTGTCGATTTTCCGGTTTGCAATCCTTTTTTTATTTCAACCGATTTTAGAAGCTTCCCAAAATGTTCGATACAGAGCGCCTTAATATCTTCGTTGGTCACAACACGCCCTCGCGAAAGAAGAGCCTTGCGATATGCATTTACACGTTCCTCCGAATTCAACTCTTCGCGCCCGCCAACGGTCGAAGTTATGGTTATTAAACTTTCGGGCCAAAGGTCGCTTCCATCATACGAAAAAAGCTTTTTACCACTTTTTATTTTGTTTGCAAAAGTTCCGTTTGTGGTCCAGAACTCAACAAAAAGGGTTTCATTGTCGGGGTGTGCTTTTAACAGCAGGTACGATATCTCCTTTTTTACAATATTACTGCGTTCGAGCCGCTGTTCGAGCCGTGTAATTGTTTGGTTCAACTCTTTTAATTCTGAAGAGATCATATCGGCACCAATTATTGAAAATGCTGCACTCTCATCGCGCAACAGTTCGAGTAAATAACTTATAATTTCAGCAGCATTTCTTGAATCGAACCGGCCCACACCTCCGTGTCGAATAATATAGGTTCCGTTTTCTACTTTATTTATTCCGGCAAACGATTTTGCTGTAAACAACTTTCCTTTACTGTCGGTTACCCGTTTCATATCGAAAAAAATCTCATCGGTTACCAACGGAACAATATTTACAAAATCGCGCGAAGTTTGTGTAAATTCGTTTAAATGACGATTGAAAACCGGGAAGCAGTTAATTGAGCAAAAAAGGTCTTCGAATACTTCGGGTAGCAATACCTGCGGAAACTTTACTTTTATCCAAAGCAAATCGTTTTCAATGCCTTCAATATCTTTAGGAGAGAAAACATTGGCAAACGAGTCGGGCAATTTGCTCTGTTTTTTCAAATCCGACAGGTTCATCGTCCCTCCTGAAATAGTTTGAAATTTCTTTTGATAAAACCGTTTTATGTGCCGCGTAACTTTAGCTGTAATATTCAATTCGTTTTGCAAGAGCGAATCGAGCGGACTCATTTCCGAAATACTGTCATTTCCAAATCCCTGAACAAAACGAACAGGTTGATTATTAATGGTCCACTCCCCTTTTGTAAGCGAATTGTAGAAACTGTTTTCATACACCTCATTCCTAAGATCGAAACAAACCGACATTCCTTCCAACGTTTCAAGGTTATCGTCTATTTCGAGAGCTAGCCATATTTCGGAAGATGCTAACAATTTATTTGGGCGAGCCATTGCAAGAGTCTCTTTATAACCCTCTTCCTGAAATTCAAAGAACTTTGCTCCCGACACAAGATATTTTATCTGGCCATTAAAAAGTTTATAATTTCCTGCCGGAGTAAAAAACAGTGGCTTTTCCTCATCCGCACTATCATTTTGAGAAACCACTCGTTTGTTTGTAAAAAACTGATAGTTTGAATGGATAGTAAAAACCGGATCGACCGATTTTGCCCTGATGAGTGCATGGGCAGGAAACGGCCCGGTAATGGGATCGGGAGTAAGAAGTTGAACCAATTTTTCGAGCACCCTCGACTCGATTGTATTAATATCGTTCGACAGTTTAGCAAGTTCGCTGGCAAGTGCGCCAAGAATCATACTAACAAACGGGTCGAATGAACTCTCTGATTGCGTATCCTGAAACCCCCAAATACGGGAGGCGTTCTTTATCATTCGGGCACTTATTTTTTCTTTACTCTCCTGCATATTGGTTTAATAATATGATAACGGGCCAATAAAAAACTGATCGGTATACGAAAAAGGTTCATTGGTTAAAACCAGTGTTCCTTCAACTTGCAATTGGATTCTACTTTTTATTCGCCGTTTAATTATTTTATTCTCAATCTGTTCAATTCGCACCTCAACGTTTACGTTTGTTAAACGGGGTTCGTGTTGCTCAATAGTTTTACGAATTGATGCTTTTAACTCGTCGCGGTAACTTTGTGTGTTAACAATGTTCTCAAAATCGTGTTCCCATATTTCGCAGCCGAATGTCTCATCGTGTTTACATTCGCCATAATAAGTTATTGCAATTAAATGTACCATTGCAGCAACCGATTCAGCCAGATTTATTTTTGAATGTTCCTTCTTCCGGCTAATCCGTTTTAGTTGTAACGGTAATTTATAATAATTTACAATCATTTCAAGGCAGTTAAAAATATCTAGATTACCGATGCAAAACCCAATACAGGTCCTTCACCCGTTTTACTCAACTCAAAACTATGTTCCGACTCGGCAATTACTACTTTCGTTTTTACCTCAAGGCCGAAAGGAATAAAATAGCTGTAAAAACAATTTAAAAAGTTAGAAACAGTACCATTTTCCACATACTCATCAACCGTAGTATTTTTTAGCGGGCCAATGGTAAATTCTATTGTTTTTCCCATGTCGGCAACATTTTCTCCGCAAACAAAATTAACGCCGAGGGTTCCGTGTCCTAACAGGTTGTCTTGCTCTCTTTTTTTTGCAGGTTTCTTTTCGTTTTCAGTTAAACTATTCGGAACCATTTTTACGTTTACACGCTCTTCTAAAATAGACTCTAATGCTTTTGCCGTAAGAGTAAGATTTCCGGCAATTTGATAAATAAGGTGTAGTAATAATACCATTCGCGACACATATTTCCGACTAAGTTTTCTATCGAGGTTCCAAAATTCGGGAAAAATGTCGTCGAAAAGATTTTCGCTGAAATTCGATAGAATTTTTCGCTCTTCGAGTTCGGCTTTTACACGTTGAAGAAAAATTTCGTTTTCAAAAGGGAGGAAGAAATTCCTTACCTCCTTCTCCTGTTCTTTAAGTTTTTTCGATTCTTCTGAAATATTGGATTGCTCGTTTAACGAACTTTCATTTTTATCGTGAAACAATCCTTCGGGAAGAGAATCGTACACTCCGTCGCGATTAAGATAAACAACAGCTGCCTTTTGCCCGTTTTCGAACTTAATTTTACTGAAACTCTCTATATCGCGAGCGTACTTTCTTTTAAATAGACCTTTGTTAATGGCTAATAAATCGTCGGGTTTCAGTCCATTATCCAACAAATCGCCAACCAGCGCTTCTGCTTTTATATCGTAGAAAATGTTTTTTACAATTGCTGATATTTTTTCATTATTAACCATAAAAAAGCAACAATTACTGACTAATTCCTAACTCTTTCATTCGTCTTTTCAATTTTCTTTCAGTTTTTCCAAGTTCTTTGGCAGCAGCTTTTACATTTCCGTTGTGCTTTTTTAAAGCTTTATTTATTAAATCTATCTCTTTCTCTCGAATGGTCATTTCTTTCTCTTCAACTTTTGGTTTTTCAACTGCAGCAGCTACCTCTTTCTTTTTTAGCATTGCATTTGTATTCTGCATACAATCGTTAAGTTGCACCTGCAAATCTTTTTTCTCGGCCCAGGTACTAAACACATTGCTGTATATAAAAATAGCTTTGCCGTACAACCGTGCTCTTATTGTATCGTTTTTTATTGTTCGAACCGAGTTTTCCATCTCGTTGGTTATTTCGGAAAAGCGTAATTGCAATTTATCGCGTAACACTTCATCTTCTTCCTCTTTGTAAGTATTAAAAAGCGACACAGCCGAATCGGCCTGAAGAAGAAAAGCTTTTGCAAAGTTGTCAATTTCGGTTAATCGTACCGCCAAACTATCGCATTCTGCCCGACGTAACGCCTTCTCCTTTTCAGGCATACGAAACGCATAATACATTGGTATAGAAATAATAATAACAGCTAATATAAAAAATGCGAGCATTTTAAGAAATGCTTCTGTCCGTTCTTGTTTATTAAGTGCATCCATGAATAAAAAAATTTATATTTTAAAACTATTTGTTAATCAACCAAAAAACTATTTCCCGGTTTCGATTTTTGCTCTTTTACAAAAATATGACGGTCTTTTTTCTTTCCTATAAAATCGAGATTACTTAAAACATTAAACACTCTCGAGATTGCATTTACAAAAGGGGCCATGGTTTCTATCGATTTATTTATATCGTCGTGGTCGTACTTGTACTCTACTGCACGAATCAACAACTCTTCGAACTCGCCCTGTTTTAGTGTACTCCAATCCTGAATATAATTTAAAAGCTCCTCTCTTTCGGCCGACGACTGTTTGTTTATGGAGTTGTTTATTGTACGCGCTAACGTGGCCATCTGTTCGAATATATATACAGGAGGGTTGTATTTGGCTATTCTCCTGAATTCAACCATATGAACACTTAAAAAATTGAGAATTGAATTCGATACATCGCCAACAGTTCCGGCAATGCTTGTATTTTGTTTTTTATCTTTTATTCCGTGCAAAATATCAACAATATCAATTTCAATTTGTCCCATCACTTTTATCAACTGTGCATGGTACTCAACAAGTTTAGGATGGCTAAAAATGGTTTGACAAGGAGGAATATAACTATCGTCGATTTCGGGTTTGTTATCTACAAAATGAAGTTTCCCGATAATTAGCGAATTTTCGTTATACACGGTATCTTTTTCCTCTTCGGCATGAACAGATAAGCTGTACTTGGGCAAAACATTGGGCAACCGGGGAGGATTTTCGTCGGGAGCAGGAACTCCGAACGGAACTCGTTCAAAAGGATTAACAGAAAGGGCAATGTAATAATTTTGCTCTACCGATTGGTTGGCACTAATAGTTACCTGTGGCATTGCTTCCAACAAATCGTTTTCGGTAAAATAGTTGTTTCGTATTTCTATTCTACCACCACCACGTGTAACTGCTCTGCAATCTAAAACTTTTACATGAATGTAATTCTGATTATCGATATCGACAACAATGCTTACCGGTGCAGTTGTTACTCCACGCTGTAAAAGCAAGCCATAATTATAGGGAGTAATAAACGACAAATATGCATTACGCACCTGCTGGACAATACTGTAGTCGGTTGCAATGAAATGATCTTTATTGATTTTCATTCCATCAATCCAGTTTACAGGTAAATCTATTCTGTTGTTATTCATTTTATTTTTCAATTACTCGTTTGCAAATAATTACGGAATTCTCTTCAATTAAATTAAAGCTGTTTGTCTCTTCCGGATCGATGTAGCGAATTTTCCGAAACATTCGAGGCTTAAAATAAAAAATCCAACCTACCGGCTTTTTCTTTTCATTGAGGTACTCAATTTTTTCATCAGGGTTTCTGTCGTTATAATCATTTATAAAGTAGTAAAACAGTTTACCAAAGGTCATCTCTTTTGGTGCTTTAGCTCTAAATGAGGTTACATTTTTATCGCTGCTTTTCTTTTTAAACTCGAACCCGACAACGAGAGGAGATTCCATTTCGCGGTCTAAAGGATCTTCAACATGCTCATGTACAGGGTAATGCCATTTTCTTAATATTTTAACCGGAATATCGAGATAGCGCGAAAAAACGCCATAAAAAACATAGGGCAAAATAAACATAAGCAGCGAAGTGAGGTTAGCTCCCACAAATGTTGAATAGTGTGAAATTTGAAAAACAATTAAGAGAAAAACTCCTCCCAAAAGTGCTGTAGATAACGAAAAAAGAAACCCAGTCCAATAGCTGCTTTCCCTACTCCACTTCAACAGTTTACGAAATAAAATTACATTTAAAACGCCAAACAAAAGCATCCACACATTTAATAAATAGAAAGCCATTGAGATTGATAAAGAGAGAATACTCTTATTCAATAAAAAACCGCCACTTCCAATAAATAAGGCAGTTACCAATAAATAAAGAAGAGAGATAAAAACCGTTCCTTTTAGTTTTTTACTCTTTAACACAAAGCTAAAAGCTACAACGGCTACGACCAGAAATATAATAATGAGAAATCGATTATTCATACTGAATTAATTTTATAACACAACTTAAATTCACGGTTCGTATAAAAATACGCGAAAATTGCGTATTTGTCAACTAAATTCTCTTGATTCTTACATATTAAATTTCGTTCAATATCTTTCTTATCTGCCTAATAAAGCTTTATCGGGTTAAAACAACTAATATTAACTGCTTTTGCACCCTGCTTTGTAAATTGCCAAAGGAACAATTACGCCTAAATTACAAAAATTAAATATTGTTTTTGAAACCCAATAAGATAAGATTCTCGTAATCTATTTGAAA
>WGCT01000205.1 GCA_015493625.1 Draconibacterium sp.
CTATTAATAGTGGATGATTACGTTCCACACAGTATAAAAATTGCAGCAAAAATGATGCATGAAATGGCTCTGGAATTTAATGCTCAGGGCCATTTTGCTACTGTGTTAACACCTGCGCCAGGTCAAAAAGAATCTTTGCTAATTAGGGAAGTAGATGGTGTAAACACCCTCTTCTTTAAAAGCGGCCAAATAAAAAATATCGGAAAAATTAAACGTGCTATTAACGAAACTCTTCTTTCGAAGTTGGCATGGAAAGCCGGGAAAATGTATTTTAAAGAGAATAGTTTCGATGGAATTGTTTACTATTCACCATCAATATTTTTTGGTTCGTTGGTAAAAAGGTTGAAACAATTATGGAGTTGTAAATCCTACCTGGTTTTAAGAGATATTTTTCCGCAGTGGACAGTCGATAATGGGTTGATGAACGAAAAATCACTCATATATCGGTATTTTAAGTTCTTTGAGGGGATCAATTACAAGGCTGCTAACAGAATTGGAATAATGTCGCCATCGAACCTTGAGTTTTTTACTACTCAAAAAACTGACATCTCAAAATTTGAGGTTCTGTTTAACTGGTCGAAACTGCCGTATGTTGAAAAAGCCGGTAACAAGTACAGGAAGCAGTTAAAACTCGAAAACAAAATCGTATTTTTTTATGGGGGGAATATCGGGCATGCCCAAAATATGATTTATCTCGTCAATTTAGCAAAACGTTTAAGAAACGAAACCAACATTCATTTCTTATTTGTAGGAAAAGGTGATGAAGTTAAAGTTCTGCTCACGGAAAAAGAAGTGCATAACTTAAGCAATCTCACCTATTTGCCATCAGTTGGCCAGGATATCTATTTTAAAATGCTTAATGAATTCGATGTTGGGTTGTTCAGCCTGCATCCCGGTCATAAAACGCATAATTTTCCGGGCAAACTTTTAGGTTATATGGGATATTCGAAGCCAATAATTGGTTGTGTTAACACGGGTAATGATTTAAAGAACATTGTAAACGAAGCAAAAGCAGGAATAATTACTGACAGTGGAGATGAAGATGCTTTATACATGGCAGCAAAAAAAATAATTAAATCGTCGAACCTAAGGGAGGAAATGGGACAAAACGGAAGAAAATTGTTACAGAATAAATTTTCTGTTGAGAATACAGTCTCCCAAATTGCAAAAGCATTAAGATAAATGAAACAACAAATACCAACAATACTGGAAGGTGGCATCTACTCTGATGAACGAGGAGAGTTGATTTATAACAACAACTTCGATCTTTCGCATGTAAAACGAATGTACATAATTAAACATCCCGATAAAAGTGTTGTACGTGCATGGCAGGGCCACCAACAAGAACATAAATATTTTAAATGTATCCGGGGCAGTTTTGTTGTTGCCTGGAAAAAGATTGATGATTTTACAAATCCTACCGACAATAATAAAGCTGAATTTACTATTCTTAGTGAGTCGGAAAATAATGTTTTATCAATACCTCCAAGTTTTGCCAATGGATTAAAAGCTTTGGAAGCCGATTCAGAAATTATGGTTTTTTCTGATTATAAACTGGGAGAATCATTGGATGATAAAATACGGTTTGACAAAGACCTCTGGTTTGATTGGGGGGCGTTTTAATGAAATCTTTCGAAATCGAAATTATTTTCAAACAACATTACACTATTGCGGCGCATGCAAAACCATCGTTTCAAACATCGGGCTGCTTGCGCCTTTTTATTCGCTTTGCTCATTGAGCCCACGGTTACCTGTCCGTCCCCTGACGGACTGTGTCCGTCCCCTGACGGAAAACCGTGGGCTATAAATACCGTGTCCGTCCACCGACGGATTTCACCCCGCTGGGGTTAAAGAAAAGAGAAACAATCTAATAACAACAAGACACAATTAACAGCAATTAAAAATCCCCTCGCTGGTGCGGATTTGTGCCATAGGCATCACTTTGTGGTAATCCGTACCTAAGCCGCTAAGGCTTAAAATAAAATAATAGCCCTGAAAGAATTACTGAAATAGTAATAAGAATGAGCCGTAAATACAAATTCTAGGAGTAATGGACAAAATTGAGGCTAATTTTGGGCAAAAAGCTTCTAATGGACAAAATTGAGGCTGATATTTTTCAATTTTAAAAAGGGCTATTATTTTTTTGAATAATTTTGTTTTGTTAAGCCAAAA
>WGCT01000206.1 GCA_015493625.1 Draconibacterium sp.
GTCATATCCTTATCGAAGGATGTTTGTGCTGTACTTATACTGCTTAAAGCAAATATAAAAAGTACTGTATAAATTAATTTTTTCATGGTAAATGTTTTTAATTGTTTATAATTTTTAGTCATCGGATGAATCCATTCATCCGATGACTTTTTAACTTTTATGCTTTAGCTTTTTTAATTTTTTTCTTGTCAACCATGTAGGCAAACATCGGAACATAAATTAGTGTTAACAGTGTTCCTATCAACAATCCGCCAACGGCCACATCGGCAAGCGGGCTCAATCGTTCCAAACCAACAGCTTGTTCCAAAGCAATAGGAATCATTCCGGCGATGGTTCCAAAAGCAGTCATCATTACCGGGCGGAAACGAACGCGTACACTTTCGATGGCACTTTCGTACGGACTTTCGCCACTCTCGCGGTATTTCTGGTAGAAATCAATCAGCAACACCGCATTTTTTATGATGATACCAAACAGCAGCAGAATTCCCAACATACTTGGCATACAACTTGGTTTGTGGAAAAGTAACATTCCCCAGGCAGCACCAATTAACGAAAGTGGAAGTACCAAAATCATAATCAGCGACATTTTTACCGACCGGTAAATGGCAATTAAAACCATTATCAAAATCAAAACTCCCAGTCCAATGGCTTTCAACATACGTTGAAAACTGTCTTCAATTTGGGTAATATCTCCCTCTTGCGAAATGATTACCTCGCCATTTTCTGCTTTTATTTTTTTAAGCGCTGCTTCGGCATCTTCGGTAAGATGGGTAATTGGCCGTTTTGCACGGTATCCGCCAATATCGAGACTGTACAACATTTTGTCGCGCTCAATTTTTGCGTAGGTCAGCCGTTTTGAGATTTTTGCAAATGTCTCCAACGGCACGTTGCCCATCATTGTTTTAATTGGTAACAACCTCAACGTTTGCTCATTCTGACTGAATTTGCCTTTCATATAAAGCCGAACCATTTGTGTATTTAACGATTGCAGGTTTGCATTCAGTCCCACAACCTGTCCTTTTACCGGAATTTGCATTGCAATTTGGTAAGGCGTAATTCCGTAGCTTAGCGCTTTGTTTTCGTCAATATCCAACACAATTTCGGTAAAGTCTTTGTCCCAACTTCGCGAAACCGATGTTAACCCTTTTACCTGTTTTATGGCATCGTCGATGGTGTACGATTTTTCGGCTAATCCGTCGACAACAGCCGATTTTATACGAACATTTAGAGGTGCTTTTATCGACGATACCGCAGTTGCTCCAAAGTCAAAAACATCGAGTTTTTTAATGCCTTCCAGTCCCGACAATTTATCGCGCAACGTATCTTCAATCGACCACATATCCATTTTACGGCTAAACCGGTCGACACAGTTTATGGTAATGGTTGCTTCGGCAGGCAGGTTGCCGCTTCCCAAACTCAGCACACCGGCTTCGGTACCAAAAGCAACCGAGCTGCGTGTAACATAATCTTGTTTGTGAAGCCATTCGAGGAATGGTGCAATTTTTCTTTCGGCACTCTCCACCGTCTCATTCGAGCTAAATGCTACTTGCGCTTTAATAATTCCGGTGTCCATTGGCGGCATGGCATCTTTACCAATTACCGGCATAATGGTTTTCATACTGAAAATCAACAAAACCAATACACTTAAAATAAGTACACTACGACGAATTAACCGGCGTTTGCCATTCGAGAATTTTATTACATTTACGTACGGCTCAACCAGTTTGCCAACGCTTCTGTCGTATATTTTGTCGAACCATTTTTCAATTTTCCCCTTGTCTGTTCCTCGTTTGTATAACACTTCGAGCAGTTTGGGAATAAATGTTATCGACAAAAAGAATGAAATTAAAAGGGCAATTATCAACGTAAAAATCAGAGGTTTAAAAATTTTCTCGGGGAACCCGCCGATAAACATCAGTGGAAAAACAATGGCAATGGTTGCAAGAGTTCCCGACCAAATTGGGCCAACCACCTCTTTTGTCCCTTTTTGAATGGCCGTCTGCAAATCTTCGCCCAGCTCCTTTATATGCCGCTCTATATTTTCGAGCACCACCACCGCATTGTCCGTCAGCAACCCGAGGGCAAGAATAATTGCTGTGTAAATTACAATATTTAATTGCCCGCCTGTCAGCCA
>WGCT01000207.1 GCA_015493625.1 Draconibacterium sp.
AAATATTCCCTTTTCGTAAAAAAACGGTTTTTTGTTAGTGAGTTTAAAAATAGTGAAGCCAAAAAGAAAAAAGAGAAGAAACACTCCAAAACCGAAAATGTGTGAGTATCGGAATCTGAAATGTCGATTAATAAATGCCACTACAAATAAAAGAGCCAAAAGAACAGGGAGTAAAACCGATATTGAAATTTGAATTGTTGTAGCGGCAAGAATGCCGGCTATTAATGCAAAAACCGGCCTTAAAAAGGGAATTTGTTGAACTACGTTTTTCACTGTTTTTGTTGCTCGAAGATGTTTTGAGATTAACGAAAACAGGAAGAAAAAGTTACGCTATTTTTTTGCCGGAATTTTTATACGGTAGTGAGGGTGAACTTTTCCCGAAGCAATGGCATTTAATTTACTTTTAAGCAATCGTTTACGCAATGGCGACAGGTAGTCGATAAACAGAACGCCTTCCAAATGGTCGTACTCGTGTTGAATTACCCGGCCGGCAAAACCTTTAAATGTCTCCTCGTGCTGAACAAAACTCTCATCGAAATAACGAATTTTCACTTCATCTTTTCGCGTAACATCTTCGCGAATTTCGGGTAAACTCAGGCAACCTTCGTTCATCACCCACTCTTCTCCGGAAGTTTCAAGAATCTCCGCATTAATAAATACCTTTTTAAATCCTTTTAACTCAGGCTCTTCGTCGGCACCCGATGAGGCATCTATTATAAATAGCCGAATTGACATGCCAACTTGTGGAGCAGCCAGCCCAACCCCGTCGGAATAGTACATGGTTTCCCACATATTCTCAATAATCTCTTTTAACTTTGGATTATCTTTGTCAATCTCTTTTGCTTTTTTTCTTAATAGCGGGTCACCATAAATGGTTATAGGATATTTCATGTGTTTTAAATTTAAGAATCAAGATACAAGAATCAAGACACAAGACACAAGACAAGAAAAATTATTGCTTTAGCTTAATCATGTTTCTGTGTGCGATATCTTTTATCATGCTCGTTTCATCTTATTAAATATTGTTACGTTTTTGTTCTAAATAACTTTGCAAAATAATGGTTGCACTAATGGCATCAACCATTGCTTTGTCGCGTCGTTTCTGCTTTTTAACGCCTCCGTCAATCATGGTTTGAAACGCAATTTTAGAAGTAAATCGTTCGTCTAAAATTTCCAGTTTCAACTCGGGATATATTTTCTGAAATTTTTTCAGAAAAGGATTAATATACCGAACAGATTCCGAAGCTTTATTGTTCATCTGTTTCGGATAGCCAACAACTACCGCATCGACCTTTTCACTCTGGAAATAAGTTTTTAAAAAATCCCAAATGGTATGGGTTGGAACGGTTGTTAACCGGTTGGCAATAATCTGCCCCGGGTCGGTAACTGCTATTCCAACTCGTTTTCTTCCGTAATCGATGGCTAAAATTCTTCCCATTTTTCTTTTTTTCAGAGCGGTGCAAAAATAGAGAGAAATAGCTGAATAAAAAAGGATAATTTAACTGTTTATTAATTCGTAGATTCTATCGAACAATACTTCGTTAAATTTTTGTTTCTCGCAAAGCTTCAAAGCGCAATAGTCTGATATTTAGTGAATTACAACAATCGCCTTAAGCCTTGTAATTCTCTGTTTATGAGATATCTATAAAAATGTACCGAACCATTAATCCAATTTTGAAACTATTTAAGCAAACAAAGTTATATTTACTACGAGAGAAGGTTTTTGTTTGCATCTCAAAAATAATGTGAGTCACTTAAATGCTTTTTCTCTTTTTGCTTTTTTAAATTGTTTTGGGCATTATTGTATTCATGTAAAAATGCAATAAAAATTATTCTAACTTTTCAATTTCTAATTAAATCTATTTCCACTACATTCGCAGTAGTAACTTAATTTTAATCAAATAAATTATGAAACAAGTATTATTGTTGTTGTCCGTTGTTCTATTGTTTTCAATATCAGTATTTTCGCAAGAAGTGAAACGCCCGGGAACACAACCTCCGCCCGAAACAGGAGAGATGTTTAAACTTGGAATGGCCGGATACACTTTTGTGA
>WGCT01000208.1 GCA_015493625.1 Draconibacterium sp.
ATTCAGAATCTATTATTGAAAAATATTTTTGATGTAAGTAGTTGATTAATAGTTGCTAATGATGTGTTTTGTGGCGACAAAAATAATTGTCTTGCATACCGTATTTCTGGTTTAACTAACTGAAAAAGAAATAGAAAGAATGCGATAAACAGGAAAATAGAAAAGCCAAATAATTATTCTATTTTTGAACACATTAATAAACCGGAATGGTCAGACTGACAAGTATAATCTTTTTAACATTTTTTAATTTTTTGTTGGCGTCAGCACAGCAAAAATATACCATTAGCGGAAACATTAAAGATTTTGCCACCGGAGAGGATTTAATTGGAGCAACTGTACTTATCGAAGGAGCTACTCATCGTGGTACGGTTTCGAATAGTTATGGATTTTACTCCATTTCGCTTCCGGCAAGTGAGTATAAAATCCGGTTTCAATATATTGGGTACGAGTCGCAAACCATTACTGTTACTTTATCTGAAAATCAGGTTATCGACATAGAGTTAAAAGAGAAAACCGTTGAATTGGGGAACATTGTTGTTACCGGCGAACGTGCCGATAAGAATGTTACTTCGGTTGAAATGGGAAATGTAAAACTTACACCCAAACAAATTGAAAGTATTCCTGTCCTTTTTGGCGAACACGATATTCTGAAAACCATTCAATTAATGCCGGGAGTAAAATCGGCAGGCGAAGGAAATTCAGGATTTTATGTGCGCGGTGGTGGTATAGACCAAAATTTAATTCTGCTCGACGAGGCTCCTGTTTATAACGCATCGCATTTACTGGGTTTCTTTTCGGTTTTTAATTCCGAAGCAATAAAAAGTGCCAATTTAATGAAAGGCTCTATTCCTGCCGAATTTGGCGGACGCGCTTCATCGGTTTTCGATATTAAAATGAAAGAGGGGAATATGAAAAAATTTGGTGTAACCGGAAACATCGGATTAATCTCGTCGAACCTTGCCGTTGAAGGACCAATAAAAAAAGATAAAGGTTCGTTTATTGTAAGCGGCCGGCGAACGTATGCCGATATGTTTCTGGTATTCTCGAAAAAGGAGGATATAAAAAATACAACGCTCTATTTTTACGATTTAAACCTGAAATCGAATTATAAAATCAACAAGAATAACCGCATTTATTTGTCGGGTTATTTTGGCCGCGATAATTTTGGATATGCAAAAGAGTTTGGGTTCGATTGGGGAAGTATTACCGGAACATTACGTTGGAATCATAACTTCAACGGTAAGCTTTTTTCGAATACCTCATTTATTGTTAGCAATTACTCGTACAATATTAATATTTTCGATGCAGCCGATATTTTGATACGGTCGGAAATTAACGACATTAATTTAAAGCAGAATTTTACCTTATATGCAAATGCACAAAACACAATAAAATTTGGAGGCAATGTTATTTTCCATAATGTTTTGCCGGGAGAGATTACGGTTTCGGAAGGCTTTTCGCTGGAGTCGGATAAAATATCGCGACGCAGAGCAATTGAATGGGCCGGTTACATTTCGAACAACCAAAAAATTTCGGAGCAGTTTAAAGTTTATTACGGGTTACGATTGGCTCTTTTCAGCAATGTGGGCCCGGGCGAATTTTACGAGTTCGACGAAACCGGGAAACTTATAAATACCATAAACAAAGAGCATTTTGGAATTGTAAAAACGCAGGGTGGGCTCGAGCCGCGAGTCGGGTTAAACTACACAATAAACAGGAAAAGCTCGTTAAAGGCTTCGTACAACCGTATCTATCAGTTTTTGCATCTGTTATCGAACTCAACCACAACCACACCCACCGATTTGTGGTTGCCCAGCAGTAACAATGTAAAACCACAAATTTCCGATCAAATATCGTTGGGTTACTTTCGTAATTTTAAAGAGAACGAGTACGAAACATCGCTCGAAATTTATTATAAAGATTTAAAAAATCAGATTGATTATAAAAATGGTGCCGAGTTGGTTTACAATGCAACAGTAGAGTCGGAGCTGGTTTTTGGAAAAGGTTGGGCGTATGGTGCCGAATTGATGGTGAAACGTAATTTTGGACGATTAAACGGGTGGGTAAGTTACACCTGGGCAAAAACAATGAGGCAATTCGATTTAATAAATAAAGGCAA
>WGCT01000209.1 GCA_015493625.1 Draconibacterium sp.
AATGGGAATTGAAGATTGTTTGTTAATTCTATTTTTTGAATAATCAATGCGTTGAGTCGAAAGAAAAAATATTCTTTTTGTTGAAAAATATTTCTTGTAGGAATTGAAGTTGTTTAAAGTTAAAGGGGATTTTCGAGTACAACTTTAAACAACTTCAATTTAAAATTATTTCCACCGGTATTCTGAATTTCCTTTTAATTGGTGTTCTATTTCGAGCAGTCGGTTGTATTTTGCTATTCGTTCACTTCGCGATGCCGAGCCTGTTTTTAGATGGCCACCGTCCATAGCTACAGCAAAATCGGCAAGGAAAGTATCTTCTGTTTCTCCCGAGCGATGCGATAAGAAATAGCGCCAGCCAGCCTCTCTACACATTCTTACTGCTTCTATCGATTCGGTTACTGTTCCTATTTGATTTAGTTTTATTAATGCTGAATTTGCTGTCTGTTGTTCAATCCCTTTCGATATGTATTTTCTGTTTGTAACAAAAATATCGTCTCCAACTACTTCAATTTTATCGCCATATTTTTTTGTGAAAGTTGAAAAGCCGCCCCAGTCGTTTTCTGCAAGCGGGTCTTCCCAAAGTATAATTGGATATTTTTCTATCCATTCTCCCGATAAATCGATTAATTCATCGCTCGTTAATTCACCTCGTCCCGACCACAATAAATTGTAATTGCCATCTAAATTTGGCGAAAGAGAGTTGGCGGCACTATCAAGTGCAATCGACATATCTATTCCCGGTTTATAATTGGCTTTTTCTATTGCTTCAATAATTATTTCTATTGCTTCCTCGTTGCTGTTTAAATTTGGTGCGAAACCACCTTCATCTCCAACACTTGTTGCCATTCCTCTTTTCTTTAAAATGGCTTTTAATACATGAAACGTTTCTGCCACATACCGCAATCCTTCTTTAAAATTAGGTGCGCCGTGTGGTACCAGCATAAATTCCTGAAAATCGACACTGTTGTCGGCATGTTCTCCGCCGTTTAAAACATTCATACACGGAACAGGAATACGAACTGCATTGGAACCTCCCAAATACTTGTATAATGGTATATTCGATGAAATGGCTGCGGCTTTTGCAACTGCCATAGAAACGCCTAAAATGGCATTAGCACCAAGATTCGATTTATTCTCTGTGCCATCCAGTTCAATCATTAAATAATCAATCTGTTTTTGCTCGGTCGCATCTGCTCCAATCAATGCTTTCGAAATAATTGTGTTTACATTGTTTACTGCTTTTTCAACACCTTTTCCGCCATAACGGCTATCTCCGTCGCGTAGTTCAATTGCTTCGTTTTGCCCTGTTGAAGCACCCGAAGGTACTGATGCAACAGATTTTGTTCCATCTTCCAATTCAACATAACTTCGTACTGTTGGGTTTCCTCTTGAATCTAAAATCTCAATTGCTGAGATTGATTTAATTTTTGAATTCATTTTTCTTGTATTTAAATTGTTTATAGCTTCCGTTAAAACTAATTTTCTACGGTTTAAGCTGCTAATTTGTTATTCTTTCTGCTTTTTCAATTTGTTTTCGAATAGAGAGGTGTATCTTTTAGTTTTCTTAAAAACGAGAGCAAAACAAGTTGTTTTTTCTTCCTTCTAAATATAGCTTATTATATTGAGAAAGAGTAAAGTTTGAATAAAAAAACTGAGATAAAAAAACAAAAATTAAGATAAGTATCGGTAACAAATAAATTCTAAATCGATAATATATTTCAATTCCTGTAATTGTGTAAAATAGTTGCTGGTTGCTTGTTTTTAGTTCCTTGTTTCCAGAATCTAGTGTCTTGTGTCTCGCATTCTAAAAATCTGGCAATCTGGCAATCCAATAGTCTATTAATATTGTAAAACGTATCTTTGTTGTCTTGAATATTTCAGATTATATACCATTTTACAAACGAAATTTGCGATTGGCGTTTCCAATTGTTCTTTCGCAGGCGGGGCAGGTAAGTGTTTCGTTGGTCGATAATATGATGGTTGGCCACGTTGGAACGCCTGAACTTGCTGCGGCCTCTTTTGCCAATAATGTATTTATGATAGGAATGGTTTTTGGCATGGGAATTACAATTGGGTTAACACCTGTTGTTGGAAATGCGTTTGGCGAAGGCAAACTAACCGAAGTGGCCGCTTTGCTGAGAAATGGTGTAGTAACACATTTCGTGGTAGCCATTCTTTTGTCTGTGTTAATGTTTGGCATCTATTTTATTTTGCCGTTTCTTGGGCAGCCGACAGAAGTTATTACTCTTGCTGAGCCCTATTTCCTTTTGCTCTGTTTATCGTACTTTCCGTTTATACTTTTTTTCTCGGTGAAGCAGTTTTTCGAGGGAGTTGGTAATACAAAAGTGGTGATGCAGATTACTTTAATTGCAAACGTCATAAATATTGGTGTAAATTACCTTTTTATCTTCGGAAAATTCGGATTCCCCGAATTGAGATTAATTGGTGCCGGAATTGGAACTCTTGTTTCGCGAATAGTTATGCCACTGCTATTTGTTATTTATATTCTCGCTATTCCTAAAATGAAAGCTTATTTTTCGGAAGCTCGTAAACAAGTTGTTCGGTTACCCAAAATAATATCGATTTTGCGAATTGGTGTACCTATTGGAATTCAAATTGTTGTTGAGGTAGTAGCATTTGCAATTGGGGCTGTAATGATGGGGTGGCTGGGCGAAATACCATTGGCTGCTCATCAGGTTGCAATTGGCATGGCTTCGTTTTCTTATATGATTTCGTTGGGCATTTCGCAGGCAAATACAATAAGGGTAAGTCACCAAATGGGGGTTAAAGACTATCACGCAATGAAAAAGGCAGCTACTGCTTCTACTCATTTAGTACTCCTGTTTATGGTGTTAATGGGTGTTGTGTTTATTGTTGGCCGTTATTATCTTCCGCTTCTTTTTACGGCCGATAAAGCTGTAGTTGATGTTGCTGCCGGACTGCTTGTGATTGCCGCAATTTTTCAGCTGTTCGATGGGTTGCAGGTAATTGTGATGAGCACTTTGCGCGGAATGGCAGATGTGAAAATTCCCATGTTTTTTGCCTTTTTTGCTTATTTGGTTATTGGTATTCCTACCAGCTATTTGCTGGCATTTATATTTCATTTTGGAGCTCGCGGTATATGGTTCGGCTACCTTGCCGGGCTGGCTGTTGCCGGTATTCTTTTTCTTATGCGGTTTAAATTTATTATTCGAAAACTGACATAAAAAACGGGTTATCTTTTTTTGATAACCCGATTATTCATAGTTTAGTTTAGTTAGAACAGAAATCTTATTGGTTTAATAGAGAAAAGGTATTTTCTAAATAAGAATTCTAAATGTTCTTTTTTATTAAAGCGATGCTAATATAATACAAAATGTATATA
>WGCT01000210.1 GCA_015493625.1 Draconibacterium sp.
GAGAAGTATCATGACAGAAAACAAAAATAAAGAGAAGAAAAATATTCCAAATAATCCGTTCGGGAATTTTAATCAAAATAAAAAAGGCGATGGAAAATCACCTAAATTTAATGCATATTGGATTTACGGGATTGTTGCCATTGTTTTTATTGTTGCACAATTTTATGTGAGTAACAGCCGCGGCCCGGTAGAAACAAACTGGAGCAAGGTTAAAAAAACCATGCTTGCCAATAACGACATTGAACGGATTGTTGTTGTAAACAATAAACAGGCAAATATTTACATAAAAAAAGATCGCCTGAAAAATTATGAAGAAGAATTTAAAAATAAATTTTCGAAACCTTCGGAAACCGGACCGCAGTTTACATTTAATATTGGTTCGGTTGAATCGTTTGAAAGAAATTTAAGCGAAGCACAAGAAAATAGTCCCAGCAAAATTGACCCTGAGTATAAAGAAGAGCGAAACTGGGCAGGAGAATTACTTTGGTCGATAGGGCCATTTGTTTTAATTATTTTGTTGTGGTGGTGGATATTTAAAAGAATGAGTCGTGGTGGCGGTGGCGGAGCCGGCGGTATTTTTAATGTTGGCAAATCGCAGGCAAAAGTTTTCGATAAAGACCAAAAAGTGTCGACCAATTTTAAAGATGTTGCGGGGCTTGCCGAAGCGAAACAGGAAATTGAGGAGATTGTTGAATTCCTGAAAAGCCCGGAGAAATATACAAAACTGGGAGGTAAAATTCCGAAAGGAGCACTGCTTGTTGGTCCCCCGGGAACAGGAAAAACACTACTTGCCAAAGCCGTTGCCGGCGAGGCAAATGTTCCTTTTTTCTCCATGTCGGGGTCCGATTTTGTTGAAATGTTTGTGGGCGTTGGTGCCTCGCGGGTACGCGACCTCTTTAAACAAGCAAAAGAGAAAGCACCTTGTATTGTATTTATCGACGAGATTGATGCAATTGGCCGTGCACGTGGCAAAAACCCAAACATGGGCTCGAACGATGAACGCGAAAACACACTAAACCAACTACTTACCGAAATGGATGGTTTCGACACAAACAGTGGAGTAATTATTCTGGCTGCAACAAACCGTGCCGACATTCTCGACAGAGCCTTAATGCGCGCCGGTCGTTTCGACAGACAAATTCATGTAGAATTGCCCGATTTAAACGAGCGAAACGCAATCTTTAAAGTACACTTACGCCCGTTAAAATTAGACAAATCGGTTAAAGTCGATTTTTTAGCAAAACAAACTCCCGGTTTCTCGGGTGCCGATATTGCCAATGTTTGTAACGAAGCGGCGTTAATTGCAGCACGAAAATCGAAAAAGTCGATAGGGAAACAAGATTTCCTCGATGCCGTTGACCGAATTATTGGCGGGCTGGAAAAGAAAAATAAAATAATCTCGCAAGTCGAGAAAAAAACAATTGCCTTTCACGAAGCAGGTCACGCCACAATAAGCTGGTTGTTGGAACATGCCCACCCACTTGTAAAAGTCACCATTGTTCCGCGTGGGAAAGCACTGGGTGCTGCCTGGTACCTGCCCGAAGAACGGTCGATTACAACAAAAGAACAACTGTTAGACGAAATGGCATCGGCACTAGGTGGCCGGGCTGCCGAAGAGATTATTTTTAACCGAATTTCGTCGGGTGCACAAAACGATTTAGAGAAAGTAACCAAACAGGCATACGCTATGGTTACCATTTTCGGGATGAGCGAAAAAGTGGGAAATGTTAGTTACTACGATTCTACCGGACAGTCTGACTACTCGTTTACAAAACCGTATAGCGAAAAAACAGCCGAAATAATTGACGAGGAGGTGAAAAAATTGATTGACAGTCAGTATAAACGTGCCCTCCAAATTTTAAGGGATAATGCCAAAGGACATGTAGAACTGGGGAATCTTCTGTTAAAAAGAGAAGTTATTTTTAGTGAAGACCTTGAAGAAATCTTCGGGAAACGGCCATGGGACACAAAACATGTAATCCCGGAAAACGGTGACGAGAATTCTGAAGATGAGACACAACAGTCGGATACTTTAGAAGACACAAAACCGGAAATTAAAAAAGAGAACGACAGTATAACATAAATGAGCGAGGCACGACGCGAAATATTGAACCGATTAAAAAACACCATTCATAATGTGCCGGGAAAACCCAATTTCGATGCTCCCGTTTACCATCCTGTTCATCAACCTTTAGAAATTGCTTTTAAAGAAAAGTTGGAGGAGTTAAACGGGAGTGTTTATCTGTTTGAATCGGAAGAAGCACTTTTTGCTGAATTAAAAACACGCCTTGCAAAATACAATTCAAACAATATTTGTTGTGCCGAAGAAGCGATTAAAAGCCGGCTAAAAACTATGCAAATTCCTTTTTCGAATTGTAAAAAACTGCCAGAAACCATTGAAGTGGGAATAACGGGCTGCGAGTTTCTAATTGCTCACACCGGTTCGGCAATGGTAAGCTCTGCGCAAGAAGGAGGTCGGAGATTATTTGTTTATCCTCCTCTTCATATTATTATTGCCGCAAAAAAACAGATTGTCGATTACCTTGAAAAAGCATATCTCGGCATTCAAAAGAAATACGCAGACAACCTCCCCTCGCAAATTACATTAATAACCGGCCCAAGTCGTACAGCCGACATCGAAAAAACTTTGATTATTGGAGCGCACGGCCCCAAAGAGTTGCAGATTTTTATCTCTTAATCATCCTGTTGAAATAAACACCACGACAGACGAAAAGCACCAAAATTGTTACTCAACAACATTCAGTTTTCAGATTTTTAAAAGCTAAATTCTGATAAATATTTTTCGTTTATACATCCAATAGCAAATGTACCACATCATAAACCAAATAATTGTATTCTGAATCATATCGGCCGGAAACTGGCCCATCCAACTAAATGCTGCCTGTGTAAACGGATAAATTATGGCACGCAAATATTTAACGCCTTCTAAATGTGCAAACAGGTAGATAAAAAGCGGATTCATTCCAACAACCGAAAACACAATAACCCACTTTCGCGACTTTTTAATATCGATTAACCAATAAGAAAAGGCGAGTGCCAACAGTGCCCAACCGCCACTAACAATAACAAACGACGTGGTTGCAATGCGTTTAATAATTGGTGTAATCGGGTCTAAACCGTAACCCACAATAACTGCGGCAAGCCCGGCAATTGCCAGAATTTTAACTTTTTTCATTGGCGATTTATCGCTCATTAGCAGCGTTCCGGCCATGGCTCCCCAAATGGTGTGCGCAGTAGTTGGAATGGCATTAAACGAAACCCAGTGGCCTGAAAGATTTTCACCTCCATATTGTAAATCGAGCCAGGTACCAAAATTCTCGTTGGGCGTAAACGGGTGATTAAATCCTTCAATCCAAAACGACCTGTATATTATTTCGGTAAGAATTAACAAGCCAAACGAAACAATTAACTGAACCGAAGGTTTCTGACGGATAACCAGAAATGTAATAAAATAGGTAACCGAAAGTTGTGCCAGCACATTTTGAAACTGAAACTCGATTTTACCCGGCACAATACAATAAAGTGCCCAACCAATTACCAGAAGTAAAGCCGAACGCTTTAACGCATGTTTGCGCAAAAGCTGATAACTGTCGCCGCGTTCAGTACGTTTGGCAAACGAAAACGGCATGGCCACTCCCACAATAAACATAAAAAAAGGCTGTATTAAATCCCAAAAATGGAGCCCGTGCCAAGGGTGGTGGTGAAACTGCGTTCCTATGGCATGAATAAACGTGTTATCGACAGCTGTTAAATTCGAGAATAACCCTGTAAATTCGCCCACCAGCAAAAGCATTGTTAAGCCTCTAAAAAAATCGAGCGATAAAAGTCGTTTGTCAGGTATTAACGAAACATTTGTATCAGACATAATAATATCTGTCTCTTATACACATCTGACGCTGC
>WGCT01000211.1 GCA_015493625.1 Draconibacterium sp.
ACTATTAATTAAACCGGTTACCATCTGCTCGTGTTCCAGAGTTGCTTCAAAAACAGCAATTACTCCGTCCCAGGTGGTTGGCATTTGCTTAATTGCTTTTAAATCGACTTTTGCACCACGGTCGACAACATATTTAAAAAACTTGTTGGCATGGCTCAATTCTTCCTGATACTGAATGTACATCCAGTTTGCAAATCCGGGTAACCCTTTGTCGTTAAAATATGCCGACATTGATAAATATAACAATGCCGAATACTGTTCAGCATTTATCTGCTCGTTAATTGCATTACGCATTTTTTCTTTCAACATAATTCTTTGTTTTTTTTTGAATTGGCGTAAAAATAGGAAAAAGGTAAGAGATAAAAAAAAGAAAGGCTCAAAATTGAACCTTTCAGTTATTCCATGTTTTGATTAATGATTGATGTTAAACCTCAAAAATGGATATTATCTTACTTTCTAATTAACAAGAGTTGTAACTGTTTAAACATGTTGATATTTACATATTTGGTGTCAGCAAATTTCGGACAAATAGTTGTTATTAACAAATAGTTTACAAATTCATTTGAATGACTTAAAAACCAAAACGGGAACAAATCTGAATATTTGTTTTTATACATTTACGGTCACAACCGAAAAAAAAGATTTTATAACCGATTTAGTATGAAGAAGAACATTAAGTATGTCTCTGCTGCGGAAGCAGTGCGAGTAATCAAGTCAAACGACCGTATTCACATTCACAGTGTAGCAGCAACCCCGCACCCGCTTATAAAAGCAATGTGCGAAAGAGGTCGCAACAAAGAGTTCCAAAATGTACGCATTCAACATCTTCACACCGAAGGTGATGCTCCGTACGCAGGAAAAGAATTTGAAGGTATTTTCCAGTTAGAATCGTTTTTTGTTGGCGGAAACGTCAGAAAACAAACACAAGAAGGTTACGCCGATTATATTCCGGTTTTCCTTCAGGAGACACAACGGCTGATACGAGAAGGATACCTGAAAGTTAACATTGTTATGATTCAGGTTTCAACACCCGACAAATGTGGGTTTGTTTCGTTAGGAACATCGGTAGATACAACGTTGGCAGCCGTAGAAAATGCCGACACCGTAATTGCCATTGTTAATCCAAACGTGCCACGCTCCTTTGGCGATGCCATGATTCACATGAACGACATTGACATTTTTGTTGAAGACGACACACCCCTTTACGCCATTGAAATGGGAGAGATTTCTGAAACCGACAAAAAAATTGGCGGTTATGTGGCAGAGCTGGTCGACGACGGAGCAACCCTGCAAATGGGAATTGGAGCCATTCCAAACGCTGTACTGGCAATGCTTGGCAACCATAAAAATCTTGGCGTTCACTCCGAAATGTTTTCCGATGGCGTTCTTCCGCTGGTAAAAAAAGGGGTAATTAACGGAAAAAATAAAAAAATTGATAAACGCAAACTGGTTGCAACATTTTTAATGGGGTCGAAAAAACTTTACGATTTTACCGACGACAATCCGGGCGTGAGTATGCTCGACGTAAAATACACCAACCGCGTGGGAATAATTGCACAAAACCCAAAAGTTACAGCAATCAACTCGGCCATTCAAATCGATATTACCGGGCAGGTTTGCGCCGACTCGATTGGAACAAAATTCTACTCGGGCGTTGGTGGTCAAATCGATTTTTTAAGAGGAGCATCGTTAAGCGAAGGAGGAAAACCGATTATTGCAATGCCCTCGGTTACAAACAAAGGATTGAGCAAAATTGCCCCCATTTTAACACCCGGCGCCGGCGTGGTTAGTACACGCGCAAACATACACTGGTTTGTTACCGAATTTGGCGCAGTAAATTTGTACGGAAGAACCATGCAAGACAGAGCAAAACTTATTATCTCAATTGCACACCCCAACCATCAGGAGATGTTAGATAAGGCGGCATTTGAACGCTTTGGGCCACACTACCATTTTGTTTGGAACGAAAATGAATAATCGGCTTTTAGCAATGCAACTCCTAAAAATAATTTATTCACCGGATGAATATATCCTCATCCGGTGAATTTCAATTAAACAACAACAAAACAAACACTACTTTTACCTGTTATTCCAATATTAACTATATCTGAATTTCATAATCAAAAAAGAGATATTTTTCTTTTTACACATTTCAGAAGCTACAGAAAAGTAACTTTACGCCCATAAAGTTCTGACACTTAATACGTTATTTAAATATATAGATATATGAATATTTCGCATATTGAACACATTGGAATTGCAGTAAATAGTTTAGACGAAGCAATTCCGTACTACGAAAAAACCTTAGGTCTTAAATGCTATGCTGTTGAGGAGGTAGCCGACCAAAAAGTTAAAACCGCCTTTTTTATGGTTGGCGAAACAAAAATTGAATTACTGGAATCGACCGATCCGGAAGGCCCGATTGGAAAGTTTCTGGAGAAAAAAGGTGCAGGTGTGCATCACATTGCATTTGCAGTTAACGATGTAAAACAATCGCTTTCTGAATTAGAAGGGAAAGGTGTCCGGCTAATCGATAAAACGTCGAGAAAAGGTGCCGAAGGATTGAACATCGGATTTCTTCATCCAAAATCGACCATGGGCGTTTTAACCGAAATTTGCTCCAAATAATTCAACAGCTACAACAACAACAACAACAACAACCCATTATTATTAACCGATTTTATGAGTACCCAGGAAAAGATTAAAAAATTAATCGATTTGCGTGCCGAAGCCAAACTTGGCGGTGGTATAAAACGCATTCAGTCGCAACATCGTAAGGGTAAATTTACCGCTCGCGAACGAATAGAGTTACTTCTCGATGAAGGAAGTTTTGAAGAGTTTGATATGTTTGTTACCCACCGGTGCACCAACTTTGGAATTGAAAAAACCAAATTTTTAGGCGATGGTGTAGTTACCGGCAGCGGAACAATCGACGGACGTGTGGTTTACGTATATTCGCAAGACTTCACTGTTTTTGGAGGTTCGCTTTCCGAAACGTTTGCACTAAAAATTTGCAAAGTAATGGATATGGCTATGAAAGCCGGAGCTCCGATAATTGGAATTAACGACTCGGGCGGTGCACGAATTCAAGAAGGTGTTACATCGTTGGCAGGTTATGCCGAGATTTTCGAACGAAACATTTTAGCATCGGGTGTAATTCCGCAAATATCGGCGATTTTCGGCCCTTGTGCCGGTGGCGCCGTTTATTCGCCTGCACTGACCGACTTTATAATGATGACCGAGCAAAACTCGTATATGTTTGTTACCGGCCCCAAAGTGGTAAAAACCGTTACCGGCGAAGACATTTCGATTGAAGATTTGGGAGGCGGCAAAATTCATGCATCAAAATCGGGGATAGCACAATTTTTAGTTGAAAACGAAAAAGAGGGACTTTTAATTCTCCGGAAACTAATTTGCTACCTGCCCCAAAACAACCTCGAAGACCCGATTATTACCGAATGCTCCGACCCCATCGACCGGTTGGAAGACTCACTGAATGAGATAATTCCCGAAAATCCAAATCATCCTTACGATGTAAAAGATGTTATTCACTCCATTGTCGATGCAGCCGAGTTTCTTGAGATTCACCGAAATTATGCAAAAAATATAATTGTAGGGTTTGCAAAATTCAATGGCCAGCCGGTTGGACTTGTTGCCAACCAGCCCAATTATCTTGCCGGAGTTCTCGATATTGAAGCCTCAATAAAAGCTGCCCGGTTTGTACGTTTTTGCGACTCGTTTAACATTCCCATTATAACGCTTGTTGATGTTCCCGGATTCCTTCCGGGAAGCAGGCAGGAGTACGGTGGAATAATTACTCATGGTGCAAAACTAATGTTTGCTTACGGCGAAGCAACCGTGCCAAAAATTACAATTACATTACGCAAATCGTATGGCGGAGCCCACGATGTTATGTCGAGCAAACAGTTGCGTGGCGACCTCAATTACGCCTGGCCAACCGCCGAAATTGCCGTAATGGGCGCTGCAGGCGCTGTAGAAGTGTTACACGGAAAAAAGCTTCGCAACATAAAAGACGCGGAAGAGCGTTCTAAATTTATTGCTACTCACGAAGAAGAGTATACCGAGAAATTTGCGAATCCATATCAGGCGGCATCGTACGGCTATATCGACGATGTTATTGAACCGCGAAATACCCGTTTCAGAATTATTCGCGGATTGCAAACTCTTGCTACAAAAAAACTGGTGAACCCACCTAAGAAACATTCGAATATTCCACTCTAATAAAACTATAGTATGAATGTTCTTCTAATTTTAGCAGCAAGCACAGTAGAGTTTGGGTTTACTGTTGCCGTAGTAGGTTTTTCAATTGTTCTGTTTTCGCTAACCATGTTGGTAATTGTTTTTACCCGGCTTCCGCGGCTGATAAATATGAACCTAAAAAAATGGCGAAAAAAAGATAATCGTATTATCGAAGAAGAGTCGTCGGACAACGATTACATTATTGAAGGAAACGTTACGGCAGCAATCAGCCTTGCCATGCACTTGTATTTCAGTGAATTACACGACAACGAAAGCAACATTGTAACCATTAAAAAAGTTCGGAAAGCTTATTCTCCGTGGAGCTCAAAAATTTACAGCGTAAATCAAAACTGGCCAAAACAATAATCAGGCCGGTTAAATCAATCGAGAAAAACTCTTTCTCTTTGTCCGTTTTGCAGCAATTCATCTTCGAAAAAAAGAGGGTAAATTTTTTAGCCGCGTAACTATTCAGAAATTAATAAATTATAACAAAATGAAGAAATATAAATTTACAATCAGAGGAAACGATTACGATGTTCATTTAAAAGACATTGAGGATAACGTTGCCGAACTCGATGTAAACGGAACCATTTATGAAGTTGAAATACATGGTGAAGTGAAGCAATCGAAAACCCCCCGACTAATTCGCAAACCGGTAGAAAAAATGCCCGGCGAAGGAGAAATAAAAAGAAAAGAATCTACCGGGAAACACAAAGTTACTGCACCGCTTCCGGGAACAATTCTAAAAATAAATGTAGCCGTTGGCGACATGGTTACCGAAAACCAAAACATAATGGTTATGGAAGCTATGAAAATGGAAAACCAAATACAGACCGGAAAAGGAGGCGAAGTTACAGCCATAAAAGTGAATGTGGGCGACAGTGTTTTACAAGACGATGTATTAATTGAAATAGGATAATAAACATTATGAAACGAATACTTCAATTACTCATCCTGTTTTTGCTAATTGCGCCAAACACATTTGCAGGTACGAAAACAAAAAATATTTCCGATATTTTAACAAGTGGGAAATGGGTAAATCGCAGCGACGGTTATGTTCCTGTTCCAACTTACCACCCCGACAATAAAAGCGAAATGCCACCTCGAACAACAAAACGGTTTAAAACCATTACGTTCGAAGAGAACAAAACGTTTCTTTTAGACTCGGCAAAACAGCGGTATAGCGGACATTACACAATTTATAACGGAACAGTTAAACTCATCTTTAATACAGTTACCACAACCCACCTTCATAAAAATTCGAACCCAAACAGTAGTTCGGGATACGAAACAACCAATGAGACTTTTACTTTGGGTAACCGAACACTTGCCCTTGCCGACGACGGCACATTACAAGGCGATGGGTTTATCTACAAAAATTACAGCGGAGCAGTATCGGGGTTACTCAATTTTTATGAATTCTCGGGATTTGCAAATGTTTCGTGGGGGCACATTCTAATGATGCTTGTGGGTTTTATTTTTATTTTTCTTGCCATAAAATACGATTTCGAACCGTTGCTTCTAATTCCTATTGGATTTGGTATCTTAATCGGGAATATCCCAATGTTTCAGGCAGTAGATTTTAATCTGAAACTTGGTATTTACGAACCGGGTTCGGTATTAAACATTCTTTACCAAGGTGTTGTTCAGGGTTGGTACCCACCACTTATTTTCCTTGGATTGGGTGCAATGACCGACTTCTCGTCGTTAATATCGAACCCAAAATTAATGCTACTCGGGGCTGCGGCGCAGGTCGGAATATTCCTCACATTTCTCGGTGCAATATGGTTTGGTTTTGCTCCTGCCGAAGCCGGTGCAATTGGCATTATTGGTGGTGCCGACGGTCCAACCGCAATATTTATTTCGTCGAAATTGGCAAACGGACTTAACCTGCTGCCTAATGGCGAAGTTGTTAAAAATCTTATTGGGCCTATTGCCATTGCAGCCTACTCGTACATGGCACTGGTTCCGGTAATTCAGCCACCCGTAATAAAATTGTTAACAAGCAAAAAAGAACGGCTAATCCGTATGAAACCACCGCGTGCAGTATCGAAATTAGAGAAGATTTTATTCCCCATTGTCGGGTTAATTCTTACGGCATATATTGCTCCTTCGGCACTGCCCCTTTTAGGAATGCTTTTCTTTGGAAATTTATTAAAAGAGTCGGGGGTAACCAAACGTTTGGCAAATACAGCAAGCAACTCGCTAATTGATGTTATCACTATTTTGCTTGGCATTACGGTTGGTGCATCGACACAAGCCGACGTATTTCTTACACCATCGTCGATTAAGATTTTCGGACTGGGGGCAGCATCGTTTGTAATTGCTACAGCAGGCGGAGTTTTAGGAGCAAAAGCAATGAACTTGTTTTTACGAAAAGGAAACAAAATAAATCCAATGATTGGAGCAAGTGGAGTATCGGCCGTTCCCGATAGTGCGCGCGTTGTTCAAATTATGGGATTAAAAGAAGACCCTACCAACCATCTTTTAATGCATGCAATGGCTCCCAACGTTGCAGGTGTTATTGGCTCGGCAGTAGCAGCAGGTATTCTGCTAAGTTTTTTAATGTAACTAAACAGCAATTTAAATTAACCACGGAATGAATTGTTTTTGCAATTTTATTTCGTGGTTTTTCATGCCCAATACTACAAACACTTCACACAAAACATATATTCAATCTATTTTGGGTTTCGGTTTCTAACTATAAATTATTATACAAATTAACCTTATAGTGCCGTATTGAATCTATTCTTTTACACAATCTAATCGTTACAATATTTTACCCCAAGCGAAACAGGCAGTGTAAAAATGTGACTATTCTTTGCCGTTGGATTTATCCAACGGTTATTGAATAGAGAGATGGAGCTGGACCTTAGTCCTGAATATAAGATAGTTGGACTAAAGCCCAACAGTTCATATCATTCCACAATCCGTCCCATAAATGGGACGGCAAATGATAAAAAGACTGTTCTCACACAGCCTGTAAAGCTTGGGGCTATTAATAATTAATACTTTAAACCTGCTGAGTAGTAACAAAACATTTAAAGTTGATTGTCACATTTCAAATAAACTCTGCAACAGTACTACTTTCCCTCAATAATCTTTTCAATTTTTCCGGCAGTTAATTTACCGGTATAAACCAAAAGAGAATATTTTAAAACCAAAGGTTCTTTTGTTGAAACAGGAACAACCTCTCTTCCCGGAAATACAGGATTCTGCATACTTTTCTCTTTTCTGAGAATCCATTTTTGCGGATACATCGGATTTTCAGAATTATCGACAAGTACAAGTCCGGCGGGTGTACCTTCTTTTCCATAAGCACCTGCAATTTTCACAAAACCGGGCGACTCAACAGCTGTATTTTTAGGAATTACTTTACCATTTGTGCCACTAAATTTTACATTGGTAGGCAAAATAATTCGTGCTGAAAACCCACTGTATCCTTTTACATTATCGGCACCACCAATTTTCAAATTACCGGCAAGAGCAAGCAACCGGATTTCAAAATCTATTTTCCGGTAATTTTTTCTTTTCGGATGAATGGTTATGGTTGAATTTTCTTTCAGATAAGGAATCTCTTTCCCCGCTTTTTGCCATTTATCCGATAACCAATTAACCTCAGTTTTTAAAATAGCAGAGCCATCTTTTAGCGACTCTGTTTCGGTTTTCGTCACCTCCTGTTTATAATCGATAATTGCCCAACCGTCGCCTACGCTCTTGCCATTAATTAGAATTTGATGCCAGGCCCAGAAAATTCCACGCTGGTGCAGGTGGTCTGCCGGAAAGTCTTCGGTTAAAACAGTTCCATCTAATCCCCAAAGCGGATGAATATAGTTACACCGTTCGTATTTTCCGTCGATGCTTTTTTGTGCAACCTGATAAAATAAAACGTTATTACCTTTCTCGGTAACCAAAACACCGTCGTTGGTTTTTACAATTTTAACCTGCGCGGTAACCGAAACAGCCAGAACAACTCCAACGATAAGAGCTGCTATTTGTTTTACTAAATTTTGTTTTGTTTTGTTCATATAATTAAGTTATTGGTTTATATACTCGTTCTTTTAAAACAATCGTAGAAGCAGCAGAATATTACTTCGAATTTGCGACACAAAGGTACCTCTATTCTATTTTCCACATCCATAAATTAAAATGTCCCGAAGAGTTCTACGGGCTAAATGAAGCGATTTTAAACTTATTATTCCATCAAAAAAAAAGGACTCTCTCTAAAGAATCCTTTTTTTATAATCTAATTATAAAGTGGGTTCCCAACCAGGTTCGTAACTTCGTCCCCACAATTTCATTGCATCTCGGTCGTACATTCTTCCGGTAGCATCATCAATATCAAAACTTTTGTCGATACGGTAAGCAATATTTGCATAATGCACCATTGCCTGACTAATTACTCCTTCGGCAATGTGAGAATTCAGTTTATCTTTTCCCCGTATGGTATTAAAAAAGTTAACCACATGAGTTGTACTCATATCGCCACCACCGCCAAGTGCGGTTCCGGCTTCATTCGATGCCGATTTATTATCTTTTATCATTTTCCCGTTTCGGTCGTATAAAATATATTTGCTACGGTCGACAAATACCGAGCCCTCGCTACCATAGATAATTGTTCCTCGCCCACCGCCGTAAGTATCGTAACCATTTCTACTTTTCCCGTCCCATTTAATCACTTTGTTACCGGCAAATTTAAAAGTCACATCCATATTGTCGTACATCTCCCATCCGTCGTCGAGGAATTGTCGTTTAGCTGCTTCCACAACAACATGCATGGGATAGTCAACGCCCAATGCCCAGCGTGCCACATCCAGCTCGTGCGTTGCATTGTTCCCGGCTTCGGCGGTACCATAATTCCACCCGTACCAGTGCCAGTTATAATTCCATGTCTCTTCGGTGTATTCGCGGCGAGGTGCGGGTCCCTGAAACAGCTCCCAGTCTAACCCGTCTAAAACCGGAACAGGTTTTTGAACCGGAACACGTCCTCTACTGTTTGTATAAAATGCAACCGCTTTATATGGAGTACCAATTATACCGTTATGAATTTCGTTAATAATACGAATGGTATGATCGGAAGAGCGTTGCTGATTTCCCATCTGAACCACTTTATTGTACTTCTTTTGGGCGGTTACCAACAAATCGCTTTCATTCATATTATGACTGCAAGGTTTTTCGACATACACATGTTTTCCAGCTTTAATTGCCAAAATTGACCCCGGTGTGTGCCAATGGTCGGGGGTTGCATTAATCATTAAATCAACATTCGGGTCGGCAATTGCTTTTCTGAAATCGTTTTCGAGTTTAGGTTTATAATCTAAAACTTTTGCAAACTTACCGGCTGCTCTTTCACGCTGGCTTTTCATTACATCGCAAAGGTAGAGCAGTTCAACATTGCTCTCTTTTTGTGCAATGGGCTGAATGTATGCAGGCATTCGTCTGCCAAGCCCCATTATTGCAACATTCAGCCTGTCGTTTGCCCCAATTATTTTTCTATAACTCCGTGCCGACATTCCCATTGCCGAACCGCCAATTGCTATTCCGGCTGTGCCGGCTGTAACCTTTTTTAAAAAATCTCTTCTATCAGCCATACTATAAATTTCTTATTTTTAAACTTCTAAAATGAACTGTATCACCGTGGTCTTGAAGCAAAATAGGTGTTCTCGCAACAATCCCAAAATCTTTATAATTTTTATATTTACTTCGCGCCACCAAAGCTTTAAAGATAGCATTTCCCAGTGTATATTCAACAACTTTCCGCCCATTTAGCCAGTGTTGAACCTTGCCGTTTGGATAAACTACAATCCGCCCTCGATTCCATTCACCAAAACCTTTTACATACCTTTGCTCTTTTTCGGCAGGAATTAAATCGTATAACGAAGCCAAAGAGTGGTTTCCAAGATCTCCGTTTTTAGCATCGGGATGATTGGCATCGTCGATAATCTGATATTCAAGACCAATGTGCGGTCCATTGTTTCCAACCATATATTTCACTCCACTGTTTGCCCCTTTGGTATAGTTGAAATCGAACTTGAATTCAAACGGCCCAAATGTCTCTTTTGTAATTATGTCGCCACCATTGTGCGAGCTTCCTTCTTTATTCGATAAAATGGAGAGAGCACCATCTTTTACTTCCCAAACCGATTGAGGAAAATCTTTATGCTCGGCACTTTCCCAACCATCAGTCGATTTACCATCGAACAATAGTTTAAACCCTTGTTCTTTCTCGGCATCCGACAAATTGTTTGGCAACAAGTTAACCACATAAATTCCCTCGGCAGGTGCAGGAGTTAAATTTTTTGTTTTTATTCTGATATTTTTCCATTTAATCTGATGTCCCTCTTTCGATTTATCGTTACCAATGGCGTGAACCTGCAACGCAATAAAACCTTCCGGAGTCATATTGTCGATAACATGTGCCACTGCAACACCATTTAACCAGGTACGAATTGAGTTTCCAATACATTCGATACGATAATGGTTCCACTGGCCATGCTTTAGCGCAGTTTTTGCTTCGGGATTCAGATCGAGAGGATAGAGCCATCCACGACGAGCTTCGTCGTAAATACCGGCACTCCATGCACGCTCCGACGGATCAACCTCGCACTGATACCCATGTACACGGCCATTCCGATAATCGGGTGTACTTTCGCTACGAAACTGAATTCCTGAGTTCATATTCTCGGCAACAAAAAGGTCAACTTCGAAAACAAAGTCGGAATACGTTTTTTCGGTTGCCAAAAACGAGTTGGGAGTATTGGCAACCGTTGTTCCCACAATTTCGCCATTTACCACTTCGTATTTTGCTTTGCCATTCAGCTGTTTCCAGCCCGAGAGATCTTTCCCGTTAAACAGATTTTGCCAACCGTCCTGAGCAACAACTACTCCGCTTAATAAAAATACTAATAAAACCAAAAGAGTAAAATTCTTTTTCATGTTGATAATTTATAATTATGGATTTCCGTGTACGAACACGAATAACAAAAATAACAATTTTATACTATACATTACTTTTATTCAACCTTAAATTGCGCCTTCTAAAAAAGGCCATAAAAGAATTTGTTTAGAGACAAATTAAAACCAAATATGCCGCCCTCGAAAATTCTCTTTAATTTTATTACGAAGATTATTATTTCATCATCAGGTTTGCAATAAAAAATTCCATCATCCGGTCTCTGTTTACGGCAGTGTGCCCTCTGTCGGGGCCAACCTGCACCTCGAAACTTTTTCCTGCTTTTTGCAGTGCTTTAATTAACTGGAGTGAATTTGACGGATGCACATTATTATCTGACGTTCCATAATATATCATCAATTTACCTTTCAGGTTTTTGGCATAATTTCTCAGATTTGCCGCATCGTAACCCGCTTTATTATTCTCAATCAGATTCATATAACGCTCGGTATAAATGTTATCGTAGTTGCGCCAGTCCATAACTCCCGAATTGGCCACTGCTGCCTGAAAGACTTCGGGATGGCGTAAAATACAAGCAGCTGCCGTTGTTCCGCCATAGGAAGTTCCATAAACTCCCACCCTGTTTTTATCGACGTACGAACGGTTGTACAACGACTTTACACCTTCGGCAAAATCGTCTTGCTCAACAATACAGAGCCTGCCATACAATTTATCGAGCATTCGCTTGCCTTTTCCGGCTGCATTTCTCCCATCAATATTTACAACCAAAAATCCATATTCGGTTAGCGAATTGGGCAGAGTAAAACTCTCACGGGCAGCGTTAGTTGCAGGGCCTCCATAATTCGATAATATCATTGGGTACTTTATATCCGGGTCGAAATTCGAGGGAAAATGCAACATTCCGTGCAATTCCGTTTCTCCATCGGCAGAAGTAAAAGTAAACAGCTCAACTTTTTTAAATCCGAGTTCGTTAAATTTTGTCATGTCGCTTTCAACAATTTTTGCAACAACACGACCTTTCGCATCAATTAATTGCGAAAATGGCGGAATATCGTGTGTTTCCGCCACATCGACAAAATATTTTCCGTTGGGCGAAATTTTAACACTATGGTTGAAAGCCGGGTCGGTTAAACGTATATCATCGGTTCCATCGAGTTTTACTCGGTGCAGTTGCAGTTTCATATGGTTGTCGCCGCTGCGTGCCATATAATAGAGCAAATTTTTATCCTCATCAATTTTTACCACACCGGCAACCTCGAACCGATGATTGGTAATTGGTGCAACTAATCCCTCTTTTAAATCGTACAAATAATAATTTTTAAACCCGTTTCTTTCGCTCTGCCAGATAAACCGTTTTTTATCTTTCAGAAACTTTTTAAAAGGTGTATTCTCGGTAAAGCTGGCCGGCCACTCTTCGCGAACAACAACCCGACATTTCCCGGTTTTGGCATTGGCAGCAGCCCACTCCATAACATCCTGTTTCCGGTTGGTACGATGAAACAGAAGCTCGGTACCATCGGGCGACCACTCTATTTTATAAACATAATGACCGACAACATTATTACTAAACGGTTTTCCGTCGCGAACATCAACTTTTGTAGTTTCCCGGCTCTCCAAATCATAAATATAAAGTTCAACCACCGGATTAACCGCACCAACTTTGGTGTATGCTTCAACATTCATCGAGTCGTAAATTTCAGTCTGCTCGTACTGCAAATAATAGTTCCGCACTTTACTCATATCGAAATGATAGAAGGCGAGTTTTTTACTGTCGGGCGACCACCACATAGCATGGCGCTGACTTAACTCCTCGCCATAAACCCAGGTTGCTGTTCCGAAAGTAAAACGTTTTTCAACCGAACCTTCAGTAGTTACCGTAATTTCATTCGTTCCGGCCGAATCAACTATAAACACATTCCCGTCGCGATAGTTGGCAACCAATTTTTTATCGGGCGATGTTTCTACTGCATACTGCCGTCCGCGAGCCGGTGCATTTTTATACATCCTCATATAGCGCTCGTAGGGCGACTCCTCTTTTTCGACTTTCGCTGAGTCGATTGTACTCTTTCTCTTTTTTACATCGAAAATATATCTTTTACCATCGAAACTGTATTGAAACGACTTTCCATCGTCGGCCCATTTTGCAGAAATCCTACCCTGTTTCACCGATTTCCTGATTTGCGGACTCATTTTTTTATATTGCGCATAACCGGGCATATTTTTAATCCACTGCTGTGCAGATATTTGGGTTGAAGGAAAGCTCAAAAAGAGAGCGAATACAACGACGAAAAGTAGTTTCAGAT
>WGCT01000212.1 GCA_015493625.1 Draconibacterium sp.
ACTTTATAATGCCGTTTAATTGAATTTAATTATTTTGTGCAAGGTTGAGTTAAAATATTTTAACGATAAGATTGTGCAAAAGAATAGATTCAATACGACACTATAAGGTTAGTACCATCTCGCTCAATATTCCTTCGCGCAATGCAAAATCGGTTTGGATAATTTTATTGATTCCTGTTTTAACAAGTAGCAATTTTATAAGAATCATTGCCGGAACAATTAAATCGACCCGAACGAAATCCATCCCCTTTATTTGCAATCGTTGCCGGCGCGTTAAATTGATTAACAGCGTATAGACACGATTAAAATCGGCAATAGAAATATGCTGGGTTATCCGCTTTTTTTCTCCCGGATTTACCCGGTCGATAATATCGGCAATGGTATCGAAAGCACCGGAGCACCCCACCAACGTTTTTACTCTATTTTGGGAACATAAACGAAATGTATTTTTATGATAATCTAAAAAGAATGTTTCAATTCTGGAAATTTCGGTCGGGGTAATCGGGTCTGAAATAGTAAACCGGCTAATAATCCGTGCCATTCCTGTTGGCTGACTTTCGCGCCATACTATTTCCCGATTGTCGACTAAAATTAGTTCATTGCTTCCTCCGCCAATATCGAGAATTAATGAATTGTTGTCGAATTGTTTGAATGCAAGCAGAACTCCGTTAAAGATTAGCTCGGCCTCTTCTTCTCCTGTAATTACTTTAACAGCCCAACCGGTTTCTTCTCCTATTTTTTCAAGAAAGTTAATTTTATTTTCAGCTTGCCGAACGGCAGAAGTTGCAACAACTTTAACTTTGTCAACCCTGTATTCATCAATAATCTGCCGTTGCGCCTGAAAAGCTTTTAATGTTCGTTCCGTTGCTTCGTCGCTTATTTTGTCTTCCTCAATTTTATTGTCGCCAAGTTTTACATATTGCTTGCTTTGGTGCAGTATAGTGGTTTTATCTAACATCAGTTCGGCAATCAGCAAATTACAGGTATTTGTTCCAAGGTCAATTACAGCTACTTTCATTTAGTAAATTTAAAAAAAAAGGATTGGATTACAATTGGCGTTACAATCTCTAAATACGTATCCACCCTTCAATAACCGACGGGGCAAAGTTCTCGCACATAAACCAACCACGAGGCATAATAACTGTTTTATTGTTGTAAGAGTTTAACCATGCCCCCCACCACGAAAATGTACTTGCTGCAATAATATTGTGTTTGCAGTTCGAAATTAACATCATATCGAGGTAGCTGCGTTCACCGGTATTCCAATCGATAAACGATGCTGGGCCCAAATTCCTGAAATTATTTTTGCACCATTCAATATCGTCGGAGAAAATATAATAATAGGGAGTAGAATATTTTTTTCAATAATTTTAATAGCCTTTTCATAATAATCGGGTTGGCAAAACTTCGATAAAAAAGGTTCGGATAGATAATCTCCCCTTCTCACATGAATACTTACTGATTCGTGTTTCGCCATCTCTTTTATGAGTGCCCTGTTTTGTCCCGTAACATTTTCAATATTAAACGAAAATGCACTTCGTACAACCTCTTCAATACCGAAAAAATGCTTCGTGTCGATCCAGTAATCTCTATAATGCAAAGTTTTTTTTCGAGGATTAATTTTTTCAATATTTTGTGAGGTAACAAAATCTAAAGTCTGCACAACTCTTTTTTTCATGTAAAAGAGTTTTCTAATAATTTTATAAACCCTCCATTGAATCTGGTTCGAGTATATCACCTTCGACATATAGTTGCTAAAAACAGGTGCATCAATATTTACGAAAGCATCGCGGAGGATGTATTTTTGGGCGTGTTCTCTTTTGCTGTATTTGTATGTAAAAAAATCGATATTGATAAATGCCTCTTTCCCCTCTGCTTTTAGTTTTAAATAAAATACATACTGAAACATTTGGTTTCCCATTCCTCCAAAAATATGTACGATGGATTTCGACATTCGAAAAAGTTATAAGTTTTTATTATTATCAGGGTTAATCTCTATTTCATGTTTAAGTATTGAAAATATACGATGCGAAAAAATTGATATAC
>WGCT01000213.1 GCA_015493625.1 Draconibacterium sp.
AAACGCTAAGTACACAGGACTATTGCCATAGAGCATGAACATGAAAATTTAATCTCTTAGCGTTGTCAACTTACTTTAAAAAAAAGAAAAAGATATGAATACCAAAAAAATATAAACACATGAAAAAAACCATATTCATTAAACATTGTCAGGGGACTGTAAAGAAAAAATTCAATCTATCGGCAAAATAAGGTCAATAAGGTAGTTTTCGAATAGGCAATACAACCACTAAGTTTCTTTATTGTAATAAGGTTTTTTATAGGCGGATAATGTAAACTCAAACGTGTACTTTCCCAACTTTTTAAAGTGATTCTATTCTGTGCTCGTGTTTTATATATAGCCGATGAAGGGTTTAGTACTTCGCTCATACTAAGACACTTTCTGGCTTTTTGTTTTTCGTATAGCGAAGTATTTTTTTAGGAACTGGTGGTACTATTCTCTGGATGTTTTTCCAGTAACTCAGGATTCTTAATTAAATGTTTAATTACCCTGAACATTCTTCCGCCATGCGAACCATCTACAACCCGGTGGTCGAGCGTGGCAGAAATGGACATAATCCGGCGAATAACAATTTCGTCGTTAACCACAATCGGTTTTTTCATTACGTTTCCTAAAACCATTACAAACGAAATATTTGAGGAGGGTAGGAGTGCCGCATAACCAGTATCTAAACCAACGCTGCCAATATTCGAAACAACATACGAGCCAAAACTATTTGCATCTAACCCAATGCCTGGAACCGATATTCCCCAGTGAATTGTTGCAGTGCGGTATAATTTAAATAGCCAGTTCCGAAATGGCCATGGTATCGACGAGAGCATATTTTTCGATTGCATCGTATCGTTTTCATTTCCTTTTCGGGTTTGAGCAATCTCTTTCCCAATTTCTTCAGCCAGCTCTTCTACGGTTAATTTATCGGTGTTTTCAACCTTTACCGAGCCCATTTGCCCGCCAGGTAAAAGTACACTAACTGTTGCATCAACTTGCTCTCGCTGAATTATTTTACCTCGTTTAACGTAGGTATTTAACTCCGGAACTTCCTGTCTTATTGCTCTGCCCATTATTAATGTAAGCAAATATGTTAAGGTTGTTTTTATACCCTCTTTTCGTTTTTTTGTTATAAACTTTTCAAGCTCGGTAACATCTAAATCAACGGTTCCATATATTTTCGAGTCGATGGGTTTGCGGTAAATTGTGGAGGCAACTTTTCTCCAGCTGGTATTTAAATTTTCTGACGAATTCATTTAAGCAATATTAATTAACAAGAAAGGTTTTCTTGAACAGAGTCTCTTGCTGTGGCTTTCTGTGGGCAAAAATAGCTATTTACTGCTAATATGAAAGATATTGGTTCAAAAGTTATTACACAGTGTATTTAAAATGCCAATTTACGATTCAACATATTCAACAACCGACATATTAACATCGTAAATATAGTCGCCCATTTTTTCCGATTCCGAAAAAATATCTTTATAAATTGTTCCTATTTTGTATGTGTAAATCTCGTTTTCGATGTTGTGTACATGCTCTTTCCGAAGTTTATTTCTTAACTTATTTATTTTCTTCTCAATATCTTCTACTCCATTCTTGTCTATATTACTAAGTGGTTTGTCGAGGTTAGCAAGCATAATTTCAAACGCTTTTTCGAGCAGTGCAAACATTTCGCGAATATTTTCTTTCATCTCTTTTGTTAAATGTTCGTCGAGTTCGTTTGCACGATGTATTGCCCGGGCAATATTTAGACACGAATCGCCAATGCTCTCTATTTCGTCGATAACACGAAGCATTGAACTAATTCTTTTCGACGACTCTTTGCTCAACTCACCTTCGGCAACTTTTGTAATGTATTTGGCAATCGAAATTTCCATCTCATCGCTTTTGTCTTCGCCGGCTTTAACTTTTTCGAACTGTTTATTAAATTTTCGCTCGTTTTTTTCGTTAAGCATGGTGCTTAACCGGCTAAATAATTTTTTTGTTTGCTGCGCATACAAAACTATCTCCTTTTTAGCTTGAAGAAGCGATAATTCGCTGGTACTCAGCATGCCGAATTTTATGTATTTTAATCTGAATTCATCTTCATCTTCTCGTTCGGGAACAATACGTTGAACCAGTTTAACCAGATATTTTATAAACCATATTTGAATGAGAACATTTAGTACATTAAAAAAGGAATGGAATAAAGAGAGTGCTATTGGGATTGACCCGGCATCGGTAAAGGCCGATTTCCCTGAGATTGTTTGAGCAATAGCATCGATTCCTTTTAGGAAAAACGGAAAAATGGAAAGCACCCAGAGCACTCCGATAACATTAAATAAAAAGTGTAACCGTGCCGCTCGTTTTGCTGTTGAATTGGCTACTATTGCAGCAAGATTAGCGGTAATGGTTGTGCCAATATTTTCGCCTAAAACCATGGCAGCTGCACTGTCGAAACTAATCCACCCGTTGTTGCACATAACCAGAGTTAACGCCATTGTTGCACTCGACGATTGAATAACAACAGTTAAAAGTGTTCCTATTAACAGAAAAATTAGATTCGACCAAAGTCCCATTCCTGTAAAGTTTTTCAGAAACTCAAGAATTTCGGGGTTATTTCCGATATCCGGCACACTCGATTTTAAACTTTCTAACCCGATAAAAAGCAGAGCAAACCCAACCAATACTTGTCCCCACGATTGATTACGGGTTTTTTTAGAGAAAATTAATGGAAAACCAATGCCAATAATCGGATAAGCCAAAATACTCATTTTAACTTTAAATCCGAGAATTGAGATAATCCATGCAGTAACTGTGGTGCCAATGTTAGCTCCCATAATTACACCTGCCGATTCGGTGAGTGTTAACAATCCGGCATTTACAAAACTTACAATCATTACCGTTGTAGCACTCGACGATTGAATGATTGCTGTAATTGAAAGGCCGGTAATAACGCCCATAAATCGGTTGGAGGTCATGGCGGCCAGAAATTCGCGGAGTTTACTGCCTGCTACTTTTTGCAAGGCTTCGCTCATTAATTTCATCCCGTACAGGAATAAACCAAGAGCTCCAATTAGTGTGAGGAAATCAAGTAAAGAATAATTCATAAGTTAGTTTTTACACTACTAAAATAACTATTGTCCGAAATAATAAAAGAGGAAAGGCTAGCTTTTTTTTCATATAAATAAGAGAAATTTATAAATGACGAAAAATCAGTGCTTTAAATGAAGTATTTTTGCTTCATTCCGGTTAATTTAGAATTAATATTTTGAAGTGGTTTAAAGTTTAAGTGAATTTTTGGGTAACATATTGATTTTCAAATTATCTACAAACAACTGCTTCAATAAGGTTGATTTGAGTTTATTGCAAAAGAATACTATTTTTGAGAAGAAAACCAATCAGTATGAATCAAGTAAAAAGATGTGTTACAATTGTTTTTTTGTTAACGGTAATTTTTTCGTGTAATAATAGAACGATAAAAAATAACGGGCAAGTTTTACAGAAGCCCAACGTACTGTTTATTGCCGTCGACGATTTACGCCCCGAATTGGGATGCTACGGAAAAGAGTATATTAAATCGCCAAATATCGACAAGCTGGCAAGAACAGGTTTTTTGTTTACGCATCACTATGTAAATATTCCTACTTGCGGAGCTTCGCGCAACTGTTTGTTGACGGGAAAATTGCCGGTTTCGAAAGCTTATTTGAGTAACGGAATTACAGCACATACACTTGCTGTTCGGCCCGAAGGTAAAGAGCCCGAAACATTTATTCATCAGCTAAAACGAAATGGTTATTACACCGTTGGAATTGGTAAAATTTCGCACTACCCCGATGGTTATATTTACGGATATTTAGAACCGAAAAGCAATAAGTTGGAGTTGCCGTATAGTTGGAACGAAATGTTGCTCGACGATAAAAAGTGGGGGAGCGGGCACAACGCTTTTTTTGGTTATGCCAACGGCACCAACCGAAATACACTAAAAAAAATGGTGAAGCCATACGAGTGTGCCGATGTGCCCGATACTGCTTATGTTGATGGATTAACAGCCAATTTGGCCATTAAAAAGTTAGGCGAGTTGAAGAAAAAGGGTGAACCGTTTTTTCTTGGCGTTGGCTTTTTTAAACCGCACCTGCCTTTTACTTCACCAAAAAAATATTGGGATTTGTACAACGAAGATGAAATTCCGCTTGCCCCGTTTGCAGCTATCCCCGAAAATTCGAGCAAGGCGAGTTTACACGGTAGCGGCGAGTTTAACCAATATAAACTGGGCGAAGAAAAAGCCTCGTTAAATAAAAATGTTTCCGATGAATATGCCCGAAAAATACGTCACGCTTACTTTGCCTGCGTAAGTTTTACCGATGCTCAGGTTGGAAAAGTTTTAGATGAACTGGAGCGGCTGGGTTTGGCCGAAAACACAATTGTTGTACTGTGGGGCGACCACGGTTGGCATCTAGGCGACCAAATGGTTTGGGGGAAACATACCATTTTCGAACGGGCGCTGCAAAGTCCACTGATTATTCGATTGCCAAATGGCAAAGCCGGAAAAGTTATTACCCAAATTGTAAGCACCACCGATATTTACCCCACGTTAATGGAGTTGTGCGGAACGCCGGTACAGCATAAATTAGATGGCACAAGCTTAACGGGGTTGATGAAAAACCCGGAGGACAAAACCTGGCGAAATACCGCTTACAGTTATTTCCGAAATGGTATTTCGGTGCATGTTCCCGGTTTTAGAATGATGAAATATTTTAGAAAAGAGAATCCGGAGATTGAACTATACAACCATAAAACCGACCCAAACGAAACTAAAAACGTTGCTGCCGAAAACAGCGAAATTGTAAAAAAACTATTGCCTGTTTTAGAGTTGGGAAATACGGGTTTGTATGATAAAAACAAAATAAAATGAAAACGATATTATTTCTCAAAATAACTGTCATCTGTTTAGTTATTAGTTTTTTACCGGCTTTGTCTTATGCGG
>WGCT01000214.1 GCA_015493625.1 Draconibacterium sp.
ACTTATCTAATATACTGAATACCAGATTATTAAATGGCTAAAACAGATAAAAGTTATTACCAAGTTATCAACATAATAACTTAAATATCAGTTGATTATAGTAGTAAAACAGAAAATTGTCATGTACTAAGAAACTTTTTACATAAAGCAGCATTTACCCAAAACCGGCATAAGTTCGACAGCCTTAAACAGGTAATATCAACCACCTATCCCGACAGCAACCTGATCAAAACCTATTTTGAAATAAGCAGACTGTTTAAATATACCACCAAAGACTCTGCAATACAATATTGCCGTGAGGCTGTGAAACTTACCGACAGTTTCGGGCTTAAAAAGTATAAAGCCCAATTCTTTAAAAATATCGGATTGTTGTATTTTTATAAAAGCGACAACGACTCGGCTATAATCTACTTTAAGAAAGCCTTAAAAATCAATAGGGAAATAGGAAATAAAAGGGGTATTGCCGAAAACTACATTAGAATTGGTCTTGCAGACAAATATTTGGGAAAGAATGATACAGCATTAATTTATTTTCAAAAAGCTTTACAAACGGCAAAAGAAATTGGTGATAAATTGTGGATAACATCCGCACTTAAAAATTTAGGAAATGTTTATTTGCGGTTAGGTATTTATGATGAAGCCTTAAATTATTATAGGCAAGCCTTAAAGTTTAATAAGGACGTTGGGAATATTAATGAAGAAGCAAATATTTTATTGGACATTGGCATTGTTTACGATAATATTGGCGAATATGATAAGGCATTGAAATTTGCAGGTAAAGCCTTAAAAATAAAAAAAGAATTGGGCAAAAAACATGGAGTTGCCATTATATTTGGGAATATGGGGGTTATTTATTTCAGAATGGGTAATTATGACAAAGCCTTGGAATATGGTTTAAAAGCTTTAAAAATTTCTAAAAAAGTTGGAGACAGGTACGGCGTTGCCATTAATTTAGGAAATATCGGAGATGTATATTTTCAATTATCCAAATTCAATCAGGCTTTAAACTATTATACCCGGGCGCTGAAAATCTATTCCAAAATAAAAAGTAAACAGGGCATAGCCGTATGTTTAGGCAGTATAGGGAATGTTTACAATAAACTTTCGCAATATCATAAAGCGCTGAAATATGAATTTCGCTCATTAAAAACGGCTGGGGAAATCGGTGAATTACAGATTAAGGACGACGCATACTCTTATATATCCGATAGTTATAAAGGGTTGGGAGATTATAAAAAAGCCCTTATTTATAAAGAAAAATGGATTGCGGTCCACGACAGTATCTTTAACACAAAAATAACAAGTGCCATTGCTTCAATAGAAGCACGTTATCAAAACGAAATTCAGGAACAACAAATAAAGCTACAACAGGCAGAATTGGAAAAAAGCAAAGCCGAAATAGCCCAAATAAAAGCCGTAAAAAAACGAAAAGAAAGCGAACGAAACCTTTTTATCGTGGCTTTTGTGTTTATGATTTTCCTGGCAACCACCCTGTTTTATTTTTATCGTCATAAGAAAAAGGACCATGCGTTGTTGATGAAGCAAAAGCAAAAAATTGATAAAATAAACGAGGAATTAAATCAAAACAACGAAGAGCTTGCCGCAACGCTTGAAACGTTGCAGCAAACGCAGCAGCAACTGGTGCAGGCCGAAAAAATGGCCTCGCTAGGCGTTCTATCCGCCGGCATTGCACACGAAATCAATAACCCGATTAACTTTGTTTATGCCGGAATAAACAGCCTGCTTCGCGATTTTGAAGATATTAAACCTGTAATTGAAGAAATAGGCAAAATAAATCCTGAAACTGACAACCTAAAAGAAAAACTGAAAAAAATAGAGCAATTAAAAAAAGAGAATTATTTTGAGGAAGCTTTAAAGACAATCCCCGATATTATTTCTGACATACAGGTTGGCGCCGACCGTACGGCTGAAATAGTGAGGAGCCTGCGAAACTTTTCAAGGATGGATGGCGACAAAAAACTTCCTTTTAACATACACGAAGGGCTGGATACAGCCTTGCTGTTACTAAAAAACAAGTATAAAAACAATATCGAAATAATTAAAAATTACGCTCAGGATATCCCCGAAATTCAATGCCATCCCGGGAAAATAAACCAGGTTTTTCTGAACATACTGTCCAATGCAATTGATGCTATCGAAGATACCGGAAAAATATGGATAACCACTTCGTTTGAAAAAGATTATGTAAAGATTTCAATAAAGGACAATGGCCACGGAATGAGCGACGAAACCAAAGAAAAAATTTTCGATCCGTTTTATACCACCAAAGATGTGGGTAAAGGTACCGGCTTGGGTATGTCTATTACCTATGGTATCATAAAGGAACATGGGGGCCATATCCAAATTATATCCGAGCAGGGAAAAGGAACCGAAATAATAGTAACCTTGCCTATTAAAACCAGGTAATTATGGAGAAATATAAAATCTTATACGTTGATGACGAAGAAAGCAACCTGAGAATTTTCAGGGATACTTTCAGACGCGATTTTGAAATTTATCTGGCCATTAGCGGACAAAAGGCCCTTGCGATACTTAAGCAAAAGTATATTGATGTAGTGATTACTGATCAAAGAATGCCTGAAATGACGGGAGTGGAATTGTTGAAAGAAATAAATGCACGGTTTCCATACATACCACCCCATAGGTTAATCTTATCAGGGTATGCCGAAGATAAAGACATTAAAGAAGCTTTTAAAAAATACCGTCTTTTTAAGTTTGTTTCTAAGCCTTGGAACTACAATGAGTTTAAAGAAATTATTATCGAAGCTATAAAACAATAAAAAAATGAAAAAGTTTGCGCTATTATACGTTGACGACGAGGAGAGTAATCTGAGAGTTTTTAAGGATACTTTTAGAAGAGATTATGTGGTATATACTGCATTAACAGCTAAAGAGGGAATGGAAATTCTCGATAAAGAAAAAATAGATTTGGTATTGAGCGACCAGCGTATGCCTGAAATGACCGGAGTGGATTTTCTTAAATATTCGTTGGAAAAACACCCGAAACCACACAGAATTTTAATTACCGGCTATTCCGATATGGATGCACTGCAAGATGCCATCAATCAGGCTCATATTTTCCAGTATATCCAAAAACCGTGGGACGAAAAAAAACTACATAAAGTTATTGAAAATGCTTTGCACATTTACCAGTTGGAAGAGGAAAATAAAAAACAAAAAGAAGAACTGATAAAATCAAAAGCATTATTGGAACAAAAAAACAGGGAACTTATTCTGGCAAAAGAGAAAGCAGAAGAAAGCGACAAGTTGAAAACTGAATTTCTGCAAAATTTATCGCACGAAATAAGAACGCCTATGAATGCTATTCTGGGTTTTTCAGGGTTTTTAGATGATGCGAATGAAGAAGAGAGAAAACGTTATATATCTATTATCAGGAATAGTGGAAAACAACTGATGCATATTATTGACGAGATTCTGGAAATATCACGCCTCGAGACCAAACAGGTACCAACAAATGAAACACAAATTTGTTTAAACGAATTGTTACTTGACCATTATTTGTATTTTGATATGGAAGCAAAAAAGAAAGGTTTGCAACTATATTTTAAGAAAGGCCTTTCCGATGAGGAGAGCACGGTGATAACAGACCAAAGCAAATTGAACAAAATTGTCAGTAATCTCCTTGAAAATGCCATAAAATATACAAACGAAGGATATATTGAGTTTGGATATAAATTAAATAACGGGAATATAGAGCTTTATGTAAAAGACACCGGAAAAGGGATAAAAAAAGAAAATCAAGAGACAATATTTAAACGTTTTTCGCAGGAAGAAAAAAGTTTGTCAAGAAGTTTTGGAGGCTTAGGATTGGGATTGTCAATAGTTAAAGGAAATGCCGAATTGTTGGGTGGTAAAATTACTGTCGAATCAGAAAAAGGAAAAGGATCTGTATTCACTTTGACAATGCCCTATAAACCTGTTTATACGGCAAATACTAAAAAGGAAAAGGCGGAAAAAACAACCGGAATTAAAGAGCCAAAAACCTTTAAAATTCTTATTGCCGAAGACGAAAGTAATAATTTTTTATTGATAGAAACAATGTTAAAAAGCAATCCGCACAACTTTATCATTTTACACGCATTAAACGGCAGGGAGGCAGTAGAATTATGCAAAACAAATAAAGATATTTCATTAATA
>WGCT01000215.1 GCA_015493625.1 Draconibacterium sp.
ATCAATTAATACTTATCCAATAAAAAATATAATTATTATGACAGAGAAATTGAATAAAAAGCCGGTATCAAGGCGAGCTTTTCTTGGTACAACGGCAGCAGTAGCAGCCGGGATAACAATTGTTCCGAGCCATGCTGTTGCAGGATTGGGGCACAAAGCCCCGAGTGATAAACTCAATATTGTTGGTGTTGGTATTGGTGGCATGGGAGCCACTAATTTACAACATCTTGAATCGGAAAATATTGTTGGTCTTTGCGATGTGGACTGGAAATATGCAAAACATACTTTCGACAGATATCCAAATGCAAAAAGATACAAAGACTGGCGTAAAATGTATGATGAAATGGATACGCAGTTCGACGCAGTAGTTTGTGCTACCGCCGACCATACTCACGCATTAGTTGCTGCCCACGCCATAACAATGGGTAAACACGTTTATTTACAAAAACCACTTACTCATACCGTTTACGAATCGAGGTTATTAACCAAACTTGCAGCTAAATACAAGGTTGCAACTCAAATGGGAAACCAGGGATCTTCGGGAGAAGGAGTTAATTTAACAACCGAGTGGCTGGCAAATGGCGAAATTGGCGAAGTAACAAAAGTTGAGTCGTTTACCGACCGCCCCATCTGGCCACAAGGGTTAAATACTCCTGAACACGGCGACTGGGTTCCGGAAACATTAGATTGGGACTTATTTACAGGCCCAGCAAAAATGCGTCCGTTTAACGAAATTTATCATCCTTGGAACTGGCGTGGCTGGTGGGATTACGGAACAGGCGCACTAGGCGATATGGCTTGCCATATTCTTCATCCTGTATTTGTTGGGCTCGAGTTAGGATCACCCGTTCATGCTCAGGCAAATTCAACGTTGCTGCTTAACGATTGTGCACCGGTTGCTCAAAATGTAAAATTATCGTTCCCGGCGCGTACTCCTAAACGGAGATGGAAAGGAATGAAAAAGAACGCCGATTTACCTGCTGTAGATGTGCATTGGTACGACGGAGGAATTAAATTCGACCTTCCCGAAGGATGGCCCGATGGGAAAAATCCTAACGATGGTGGTGGTGGTGTAATTTTCCACGGAACAAAAGATACTTTGGCTTGCGGATGCTACGGGAAAAATCCATGGTTGCTATCAGGGAAAAAACCCGATGCTCCTAAATTCAGAAGAAGAATTGCAAATAATTTAACCGGTGGCCACGAAATGGATTGGGTTCGCGCTTGTAAAGAGAGTCCCGAGAACCGTGTTCCTACTGCTTCCGACTTTAGCGAAGCCGGACCATTTAACGAAATGGTTGTAATGGGTGTTCTTGCTGTTCGCCTGCAATCGCTTAATAAAGAGTTAGATTGGGATGGTAAAAAAATGGAGTTCACAAACTTAACTGACGACGAGAAAATTAAAACAGTAATAAAAGATGGTTTTGCAATTCACAATGGCCACCCAACGTTCCATAAAACATGGACCGAACCGGTTGCCGCAAAATATTTTGCTTCCGAATTAGTAAAACATACTTATCGTAAACCTTGGAGTTTACCCGATATGCCGGCTTAATAAAAACAATACTAATTTAAAGGGTGCTCGTTTGACCACCCTTTTTTTTATGTTTTTAGGTTTGCGCTAATATTTTAATTATTTTGCGCCATTCCTGAAAAAGTACTTTTTTAAACCATTTTTGTATGAACAAAAAGAACATTTCGCGACGAAAATTTATAGCAACAACTGCAACTTCTTTGGCAGGTGCAACCATTTTACCATCGACAGTAGTTGCCGGTCTTGGCCATAAACCTCCCAGCGACAAATTAAATATTGCCGGAATTGGCGTGGGCGGAAAAGGGTACACCAACCTGCGCAATATGGAAACCGAAAATATTGTAGCACTCTGCGATGTTGACTGGGATTACGCCGGGAAAAATTCGTTTAAACGGTGGCCTCTGGCTAAAAAGTACAAAGACTATCGTGAAATGTTTGATCAGCAAAAAGATATTGATGCTGTAATGATTGCCACTCCCGACCATTCGCACGCTCTGCCGGCTGTTCTTGCTATGCGGCAGGGAATGCATGCCTTTGTGCAAAAACCGCTTACTCACTCGGTGTACGAATCGCGCATTTTACAAGAAACAGCAAACCGGTATGGAGTTGCAACCCAAATGGGAAATCAGGGAAATTCAGCCGAAGGAATCAGACTAATTTGTGAATGGATTTGGGCAGGCACAATTGGAGAAATTACCCACGTTGATACATGGACAAACCGGCCAATTTGGCCTCAAGGATTAACACGCCCCAAAAAAAGCAAACGCGTACCCAAAACTTTAGATTGGGATTTATTTATAGGAACAGCAAAATGGTGCGATTATAACCCCATTTACCATCCCTGGAACTGGCGTGGTTGGTGGGAGTTTGGCACAGGCGCTTTGGGCGATATGGGAAATCATATTATCGACCCGGTTTTTAAAGCACTAAAACTGAAATATCCAACTTCGGTACAAGCCAGCTCGACACCTTTTAATAACGACTCGCCGCCAAATGCCGAATTTGTAAAATATGAGTTTCCCCGCCGCGACAACTTGCCAAAAGTTGGAATGCCGCCAGTTTCAGTTCATTGGTACGATGGCGGTTTTATGCCTCCCCGCCCCGATGAGTTAAACGATGGCGAGCAGATGGGTGACAATGGCGGTGGTTGCGTTTTTTACGGAACAAAAGGGAAAATAATGTGCGGAACATACGGCCAAAATCCAACTTTGCTACCCACTGCAAAAATGGAAACATTTAAACAGCCGCAAAAATTAATCAGACGCATCTCGAACGCAATGGAAGGCGGCCACGAACAAGATTGGATAAGAGCTTGCAAAGAGAATAAAGAAGCACGGGTTGAAGCTTCGTCGAACTTTAATTATGCAGCTCCGTTAAACGAAATGGTTGTTATGGGAAATCTTGCCGTGAGATTACAAAGTTTACAACGAAAACTTTTATGGGACGGGGCAAATATGCGTTTTACAAATATTGGATACAACGACACAATTCGGGTTTTATCGCAAAACGATTTTAAAATAATTGATGGCGACCCGAAATTCAGTAAAAAATACGAAACAATGAATGCTCTTGAAATGGCAGAAGAGTGGATTAGACACAATTACAGAAGTGGCTGGGAGCAAATATAATGAAGCTATTTGCTTTTAATTATTCAAAACTAAAACAGATTATTCTAAATAACTTTTTTAAATAAATGATTACATTTGTTTTCTTTTAAAACAAAGCATCTATAAAATTTTACATAATGGAAAAGAGAGATTTAAAC
>WGCT01000216.1 GCA_015493625.1 Draconibacterium sp.
AGACAGTTTAATGTTCTATTCATGATTGTTTCTCTTTAATATTAATGTTGGTGGTCTCGTAAAAAGTCGACAATGCGAAAACTGCGATTCATAATTTAAGTATGTTACAACAGAAAAAATGCCGAAATCTGACTTTTTACAGGTTCATCAATGTTACATATTTAATTTGCACTACAAATATACTAATAATGTATTAAGAAGTCCCAAAGAAGAGATTAAGAAGAGATTAAGATTAGAGTGGGAATATAAATATAACGGTTGTTCCTTGGCCGGATTTGCTGTCAATTCTAATGTTTCCTCCATGGGCTTCAATCATCGTTTTTGTTAAAGCAAGTCCTAATCCGGTACTTTTGTCATTGGAATAGTTTCTGTTATTTCCACGATAAAATGGCTCGAATAAATGGGGCAGTATTTCTCCACTTATCCCGTCACCTTTATCAATAACATGAAATTCTACAAAGTCGGGAATTAACTTCCACTCAATAATAATATCCGAAACTGGTGGGGAATAACGAATGGCGTTTGAGAGAAGATTAAACAGTATTTGTTCCAACATATCAGGATCAACCGTTAATTTGATATATGGCCCTTTTTTCAAAATTAAAAAATGAGTATGTGCAATAAACTTTGTTTTCCTTTGAAAGGAAATCATAAATTCGTTTAAAGCTATCTGCTTTTTGTGCAAATTTGCCGAGTTTTCGAGTCGTGAGAGACCTAATAATTGCTCACACAGGCGAATCAAATGATTTACCTCTTTGAGCATTCCTTTTGATAATCGGTTTGCTGTTTCTCTATCATCCTGTGCACCGCGCAATAAAACTTCCAATGTACCATGTAAACCTGTTAATGGTGTTAAAAGCTCATGTGCGGCATTGGTTGCAAATTTTTTTTGTGATTGGAACAGTGTTTTCAGTTTGTCTGTCATCAAATTAAATGAATTGGCAAGTTGTCCGATTTCACCCTTGCGATTTTTTACATCGGTTTTTTGAGTAAAGTCTCCTTTTGATATTTCATGGCAAGTTGCAGATAATTTTTGTAACTCTCTCAAACTTAAACCTATTAGCCAATAGCCTGATAATATGCCTATGATAAAAGTAACTATTGCTATAAAAAATTGTTTTGTGCCGTGCTGAAAAAGAAGTTTATTAATATCGGAAAGTGACGTACTGATTTGAATAACGCCAAAAATTTTCGGGCTATCCGGTTGTGGCCGAAGTGGTATTAATATTGTTAAAATGCGTTTGCCGTTAGTATAGCTCAGATAACTGATTTCATTGTTGCCGGAAACGGCCTTATTGAAATAGTTATGGTTTGTGGGGAGAGGTGCCATTTCTGCAGGTAATCGTTTTCCATTGGCAATTGCTATTCCCTTTTTATTCAGAACAACGGATACGGCATCACGAGATGTTAAATCTCGTGCTATTTCAAGAGCATTTTTTTCAGAAAGCTTATTTTTTCCCGGTTTCGTCAGTTCGTTTTTGGTTAACCATTGTTCTATTATCGGTTTAGACCTTGCTTTTATGTTAGAGGTTTTGTTCTCAATAAGCAACTGCCACGTATCCCAATAAGAGTAATAATTTCCTACGCCAACCGACAAAATCAATAGAACGGAGTATAATAAAATAAGTTTTGTTTTTAAAGAAAACCTGTTTAAAAAATCTGTCATAATTCTATCGGATAATAAGTGTAGCCAACTCTGTGAATGGTTCTAATTATCTGTGCTTTGTTATCGTTCATTTTTTTTCTTAAATGGCTGACATGCACATCAATAATATTTGTCCCGCCATCATAATCATAACCGAGCACTCTGTTTAACAGGGTTTCCCGTGTAAATACTTTGCGCGGATGTCGCATAAACAGTTCAAGCATACCGAATTCCGTCGGTGTAAGATTAATATGCTTCCCGGATTGTTTAACCTCTAATGTTTCAGTGTTCATAGTAATATTGCCGGATATTATTAATTTATTTTCAGAAATATGACCACTACGCCTGAGCAGAGCTCTTATACGGGCGAGTAACTCTTCGAAATTAAACGGCTTTGTTAAATAATCGTCGGCACCACTGTCCAATCCTTTAATACGGTCAGTCACCTCTTTTTTAACGGTTAGCATCAGAATGGGAATGTCTGAATTAAAACTGCGAATTTGACGGCAAACATTAAAGCCATCTGTATCGGGAAGCATAATATCTAAAATTGTCATATTAAAATTATTTTCTTTAAGCAGTTTTAGTCCCTTGTTTCCGGAATCACTAACAAAAATTTCATATCCTTCATATTTTAAGCCAATGCTTAAAAATTCTATAATTACCGGATCATCTTCGATTATTAGTATTTTTGCTTTTTTATTCATAATACCTTCTTGCCCTTTCTTCCCGGATTATAATTCCCACCATTTGATTAAGCTATTATTATTCACAGGTAAGGTTTTGTTAAGAGATGGTGAAGATGGAAGTCAGATAATTCAATCCAAGTGATGACGCTGATGTCGTGTAGTTGTGGAGGGACTACGGGTTGGTCGTTCTCTGGAATGGTGGACTCCACATTGATGTCTAACACAAGTTTCAAGTACAATTTGAAATATTCCTCATGGGATGTTCTACAACGAACAGCCTTTGAATTTACCACTATTCCGGCTGTTATTGAATACATTGTTCGATAATGCAAATTTTTTTCTGTAAAATTGCCAAGTCAAATTCCTTTTTTAGTCTGTTCTCCCTTAACCC
>WGCT01000217.1 GCA_015493625.1 Draconibacterium sp.
AAAGATACAATTTCAAAACTAATTTTACATAGATAATATTCAAGATCAATTTAAAAAGTTGTGGAAAATACACGTTTGAGCTTACATTATCCATTTGTAAAAAACCTTATTTCGATAAAAAAACCTTAGTGACTGGTGTATTGCCCATTCGGAAATAACCTTATTGACCTTATTTTTACAAATAGATTTATTTACATTGTTGTCTGATAAAAAATAAATAGAACGGAAGTCAAATTCAACTTCCTTTCCTTTTTAGTATTCACTATTGTCTGGGATAATTATGTTTTAAACGGTAATGATTGTAAATAAAAAATTGTGCCAAATTTTTATCGAAATGTTGTCCGGAATAAACCAAAACTTTGTTCGTTCCATGTTTTTTTAAACCGACGACTCAGTGCGGTAGCCCTTACAAACTGTGGTGACATTCTGCTATTGTTATAATTTTTGGGATATTTTTTATTGGTTAATATTTTAAATCAAATATTCCCAGAAATTATCTTTTGTTATACAGTGAAAATTATTACCATAATTCTCTGTCCACGTTTTTGGAGGTTTTTGTTTTGCTTTATTATATTTTATTTCGAATGCTGTTAACACACCATTTCTTTCTTCAATATAATCTAATTCGGCTCCGGTATATGTACGCCAGAAATACGAAGAAGCAAAAATTTCGTTGTATGCTAAATATTTCAACCTTTCTGCAACAACAAAATTTTCCCACATTCCGCCAATATCGTTTCTAAAAGTTAACGATGAGAAATTATCGATTAAAGTATTTCTAACTCCCAGATCCCAAAAATATATCTTATCGCGCTTGCTAATCTCCTTTCGTAAATTTCTGCTAAATCCGCTCAATCTGAAAATAATAAACGATTTTTCCAGAAGATCGATATAACTGCTGACAGTTTCTTGTTTAAGTGCCAACTTTTGTCCTAATTCGTTTATAGAAACTTCCGACCCAATTTGAAAAGCAAGTAATTTTAAAAGATCAATTATTTTATTTGAATTTCTTATTGATGATAGTTCCAGAATATCTTTGTACAGGTACGAGCTAATTAGTTCGCGTAAATATTTTTCTTTGCTGTGTGCGTTGCTATGCTGAAAAACTTCGGGGTAAAGTCCATACGTCAGATACTCTTCAATGTTATTAGAAATTTCGAAAATTGTATCTCTGCTTTTTAATTCGCCAAGAGAAATTGGGAATAGTTTATGAGTTATTGTTCTACCGGTAAGCGGCTCTTTAACACTGTTTGCCAGATCGAACGAAGACGAGCCGGTTACAAGTATTTTAAGCCCGGGCATATTGTCGTAAATTATTTTAAGGTTTATTCCAATGTCCGGAATCCTTTGTGCTTCATCGATTAATGCATATTGATAACCATCAAAAAGCAGTTTTAATTTATTTAAATCGCGCGACGATAAGATGTCGAAGTACTTTATTTGATCGGCATTAATACGTACCGACTTTTCTTTAATCCCATCAAGAATCTCGTTACAAAGTGTTGTTTTCCCGGTTTGCCTTGCTCCAAAAATCAGAACAATTTTACGGGTTTCTACTAAATCTTTTAGAATACTATTTTTTAATGTTCGTGTAAAAATCATCTCGAAAAGAATACTTTATTGGTTACTACTCAGCAGCACAAGTAAAATTTAAATCATTGGTTGTCAGCCCATTTTGTCATGATTTTTGTTCACGAAAAACAAAAATCTCGCCAAAACCACAGATTCTCCCAATATTCACCCCCAAGCTAAAGCATGGGGCTATTGATAATCAGGACTTTAAATCTGATGAGTAGTAACCTTTGTTGTAAACAATATTGCACAAATATATTAAAACAACGTGAAAATTCCCAATGCGATGGAAATATTAGCGTGAATTATTACAATACATCAGAAATATTAGCGTGAATATTTCCAATACAAAATAAAATCTCCGCCATATTTTCGTCGAAATGTTGCCCGGTATGTACCGGGACTTCTTTTAACCTATGTTTTTAAGCTGGCGACTTAAGGCAGCAGCTTTTACAAACTGTGGGCGGGCTTCTACTATCGTTATAATTTTTGGGATATAAATTTACTTTTAAAGTTTATACTTGCACCAATTGCTTTTATTGTTGTTTGGCTTAGAAGTAGCTTATTAAATCAACAGCAATAAGTAGTTGATATTTTTATACGTAGTATTATATTTACCGTTGTATTCGGAGGGTTGATTTTAGGTTTAAAGATTTCTGATGATGTGAATAAGTTAGTATTGAAAACAATAGATATTGTTAGAAAAAGACATAACTCATGAATTATTGTTTTGTAACTAAATCTTCGTTTTTGAACAGTAAATTCTCGCCAACAATAGTAACAGAGAAGTTGTATTTAGCAATTGCCCTAAACACAGATTGCGAGCACCCCTTAATCATTCTGTCGTGCAGTTCTATTATCAGATATTTTACGTTTGGTAACCACTCTTCATAATTGGCTTCAAAAATGTATTTTTCACTTCCCTCAACATCCAGCTTTAGCAGATCGATTTTTTTGTTTGCTGGTAATAATTGTGAAATAGAAGTGCTTCGGAATGAACCCAGGATTTTTTTTTCTACCTCTTCAACAACAAAGCCTCTAATACCAAAACCTCTATCTTTAACTTTAACATGGGTAGTTTTCTTCCAAATGGCAGCTTTAAGAATAGTTATATTTTTGTAGACTGAAGTATTTCGTTCTAAAAGTTTGTAATTATTTTCTTCGGGCTCGATTGCTAATATTTTGGTATCTTTATATTTATTGGCAAAAAATAGGGATGTGAGTCCAATATTGGCACCACCATCAATAATGAATCTTGGTTGAATCTGAAGATCAAAATCGTATTCATCTTTACAAAATATTTCTCGTATTGTATAACTATCCAATGTGT
>WGCT01000218.1 GCA_015493625.1 Draconibacterium sp.
CTATTCATAAGGATTGTTTTTGTGTTATTGTTGTGTATTTCAATGCTTTAAGACAATCAAAACAATCCTTTTTACAAAAAATATTATCCTATTTCTTATATCGAACTCAGGTTGTTAAGAAATATCCTTTGCCGTCCCTTTCAACTAATGGATATAGAATTCATTAAACAATCTCAGTATTCCCCACCCTCAATTTATACAGAAAGAGAAAAAAACCAAAAAATCAGTTTTAAACAATTCCTTGGGCAAGCATGGCCTCGGCAACTTTAACAAAGCCGCCAATATTTGCACCTTTTACATAATCAACTTTACTGCCGTTTAATCCGTATTGAACACAAGTTTCGTGAATGTCTTTCATTATTCCTTTGAGTCGCGCATCAACCTCTTCGCGTGGCCAGTTTATTCGCATACTGTTTTGCGACATCTCCAGTCCCGAAACAGCAACACCACCGGCATTTACCGCTTTTCCCGGAGCATAATCGATATTCTCCGACAGGTACTCAACGGCATCGGCTGTGCATCCCATATTCGACACTTCGGCAAAAAGTTTACACCCGTTTTTAACAAGGTTTTGTGCATCTTCCAGACCCACCTCATTTTCGGTGGCACACGGCATTGCAACATCTACTTTCACTTCCCACGGACGTTTGTCGGCAATAAACTCGGCATTAAATTCTTCGGCATATGGCTCAACAACATCGTTGTTTGTGGCACGTAATTCTAAAAGGTAATCTATTTTTTCTCCCGATATTCCTTCTGCATCGTAAATATATCCGTCGGGCCCCGAGATAGTAACCACTTTACCACCCAGCTCGTTAATTTTTGTAATGGCTCCCCAGGCAACATTTCCGAATCCGGATACGGCAACGGTTTTCCCGTTAATGTCTTCGCCAATTCGATGCAGCATATGTTGAGCAAAATATACGGCTCCAAATCCGGTTGCTTCGGGACGAATTAAACTGCCGCCCCAGGCAAGACCTTTTCCTGTAAGAACTCCTGTAAATTCGTTTTTCAGTCGTTTATACTGCCCAAACAGATAACCAATTTCGCGGCCACCAACACCAATATCGCCGGCAGGGACATCGGTATTTGGCCCAATATGACGGTACAACTCAGTCATAAACGACTGGCAGAAACGCATAATCTCACTATCGGTTTTCCCTTTTGTGCTAAAGTCGGAGCCACCTTTTCCTCCCCCCATTGGTAACGTTGTAAGGCTATTTTTAAAGGTCTGTTCGAACCCCAAAAATTTTAAAACACTTAGTGTAACCGTTGGGTGAAAACGCAGCCCTCCTTTATATGGACCGAGTGCCGAGTTAAATTCAACACGGTAGCCTTTATTAATTTGTACTTCACCACGGTCGTCGACCCAGGGAACCCGAAACATTATTACGCGCTCGGGTTCTACCATTCGTTCCAGAATTTTTGCGTTCCGGTAACGGGGATGTTTTTCGTAATAATCCCAAACCGACTCAATTACCTCTTCAACTGCCTGATGAAACTCCCTTTCTCCAGGAGTTCTTTTTTCAAGATTGGCAATAAATTCATTTATATGTGCTTTCATAATTCTAAATATTAATTCATAAAAGTATTTATAAAAACATAAAAGTAACAGATTGTTTCTACGAATGTTTTCTTAAACTGCCTTTTAGCTAAATTAAAATAAAAAACGAAGCAAAGATATGTATCTTTTCTCTTTATTTTTTGTGAAAGTGCAACAATAAAAAAAGCCCTTCCCAATAATTGAGAAGAGCTTTAAGAAATATATTCTGTGGGCTTTTATTACATCATTCCGCCCATTCCGCCCATTCCGGGAGCGCCTCCACCCATTGGTGGTGCCGGAGCTTCTTCTTTCTCGTCAACAATAACCGTTTCGGTAGTTAAGAACATTCCTGCAATTGAGGCAGCATTTTCTAAAGCAACGCGTGTTACTTTTGCCGGGTCGATAACACCAACTTTCAGTAAATTCTGATACTCGTCGATACGGGCATTGTACCCAAAGTCGCCTTTCCCTTCTTTTACTTTCTGAACAACAACTGCACCCTCTTTACCTGCATTTGCAACAATTTGGCGAAGTGGCTCTTCAATAGCGCGTCTAATAATTTCAATACCGGTTTGCTCGTCATCGTTGTCGGCTTTTACTTTTGCTAAAGTTTCTACGGCACGAATGTAAGCGATACCTCCTCCGGGAACAATTCCCTCTTCAACGGCGGCACGGGTTGCACTCAAAGCATCGTCAACACGGTCTTTTTTCTCTTTCATTTCAACCTCCGAAGCGGCACCAACATAAATTACAGCAACCCCACCGGCCAATTTTGCCAGTCGCTCTTGCAACTTCTCTTTGTCGTAATCGGAAGTTGTGGTTTCAATTTGTCTTTTTATTTGTGCTACACGAGCTGCTATTGCTGCTTCGTCGCCACTACCGTTAACAATGGTTGTATTTTCTTTATCGACAGTAATTTTTTCACATTCACCCAACATCTCAACAGTTGCCTGTTCCAGTTTCATTCCTTTCTCTTCGGTAATAACTGTTCCTCCGGTAAGAATTGCAAGGTCTTCAAGCATCTCTTTTCGGCGGTCGCCAAAACCGGGAGCTTTTACAGCGCAAACTTTTAACGAACCACGCAAACGGTTAACAACCAGTGTTGCCAATGCTTCGCCATCGATATCTTCGGCAATAATCATTAACGGGCGACCGGTTTGAGCTGTAGCTTCGAGAACAGGAAGCAAATCTTTCATTGTACTTATTTTCTTATCGTGAATAAGAATGAATGGATTTTCGAGCTCGGCTGCCATTTTTTCGGCATCGGTTACGAAATAGGGAGAGATGTATCCACGGTCGAATTGCATTCCTTCTACAACATCGACATAAGTGTCGGTTCCTTTCGACTCTTCGATAGTAATAACACCTTCCTGCTGAACTTTCTGCATAGCTTCGGCAATAAGTTTTCCAATTATATCGTCGTTGTTTGCCGAGATTTTAGCTACCGATTCTACTTTTGCATAATCGTGGCCAATTGTTTCGGCTTGTGCAGAAATACTCTCAACAACTGCTTGAACAGCTTTGTCTATTCCACGCTTTAAATCCATTGGATTTGCGCCGGCAGTTACGTTTTTCAATCCAACACTAACGATTGATTGTGCAAGAACAGTTGCAGTTGTAGTTCCATCGCCGGCATCGTCGCCGGTTTTAGAAGCAACCTCTTTTACCATTTGAGCACCAAGATTTTCGTATGCGTCGGCCAACTCAATCTCTTTCGCTACCGTAACACCATCTTTTGTAATTTGTGGTGCACCAAACTTTTTCTCAATAACAACATTACGTCCTTTTGGCCCGAGTGTAACTTTTACTGCATCGGCCAACTGGTCAACTCCGCTTTTTAACAAATCGCGGGCTTCGATGTCGAATTTAATTTCTTTTGCCATTTCTTTTTCTATTTGATTATAATTTGATTTTTTATTTTAAATCTATTGATTTAACGCAATCGAAAACTTTATTTTTCGATACCCTGCTCTATCATATTTTGTGCCAACCATATTTTGGTTTTATTTGTTAAACAAACCGGGACAAAATTACACCAACACCCCGACAACAAACTTAAACAAAGCACGCAACACATTGATTTTATACAAATTAGTGCTGACGCCTGTTTTTCTGCCACCCTGTCAGAAAACTTTTCAGAAACTTGTTAAAATGCAGTTTTTACGGGTCACTTCATAATTCGGGTTGGCGTAATATTTAAACAGATCTTCAGAGTCTTTTACACTTTTGGGTTGTCGGGCAGGGTGATGCCATGATTCTTTTTTCAATACTTCATTAAATTTTTGTTTCTCGTAAAGTCGTAAGGGTCTGATTTTTAGTAAATTATGACAATTATCTTGTAATTCTCTGTTTATGAGATATTTATAAAAATGTACCGAACCATTATTTTTTACACCCTGATACGAAAAAAATAAGTTCATCTGATTTACAAAAAATGTGATTTCGTTTTACTCTGTTCCCAAAAACTTCTTTAACTGAATAAAATTACACAGAGTTTGTTTTAAACTATTTGGAAAATTATACCGTAAAGAATTGAGATACATTGTGCTTTTTTACAATCTAATTTTGTGCTGCAACAAGATACTTTTTCTCACTTAATTCATTCATTTTGAACATTTTTTAAAAAGAGTTTTTTAATATTCAATTAAAATATATAATTTTGCACAAGGAAGAGTTCCGGAAATCCGGGGTTCTTTCTATTTTTTTATAGTAACAGTTAACAGATAAACAAGGAGGATTAAGAATGTCCGAAGTAACATATTTAACAAAAGAAGGTCTTAAAAAATTAAGAGAAGAGTTAGAC
>WGCT01000219.1 GCA_015493625.1 Draconibacterium sp.
GAATAAAGTCGGTTGAAACCGAGGTTCCAAAAACAGCTACTTTCATGCGTATATAATTAAATTAAAAATTGCATTTCGGATAGATAAATACACAAATCAAAATTGTAATTCTTGACCCATGTAACTTGCATGGACAATTTACCCGTAAGCTTTTGTGTTTTCTTGATCATGCTCGTTTTCATAAAACCATTTTAGATATTCATATATTTCATAAACTGCTCATACCTGTCGTTATACAAATCGTCGAGCATCGAGTTATCGAAATAGACCGCTTTTATTTGATAATTAAACCGGTTAAATGCCTGAATAATGGGCGACAACTCCTCTTTATCTAATTTTAAAATAACGTCTAATCTTCTCGAGCCCGGTTTCCGGTCTAAAAACGAACTTAACACATTTCCGCCGTTCTCTTCAACAATTTTGCTAATTTGCACCAACGAATAATCCTGAACATTCATCTCCAAAATAATTACGCCACCAATCTCCTGCAACGAAAATAGTCGTGCAAACCGCCGTGCCAAATCGTAAAGTGTAATTGTGCCTAAATAATAGTGGTCGGCATCTAAAACCGGCAACACACTAAGTTTTAACTTATACATTACCATGGCCACTTCAAAAATATGTTCACCTTTGTGTGCATGCGATGTGTCTAATTTATCGAGTACTTTTTTTATGGGTTCGTCTAACAAGTTTAGGTCGTAAATCAACTTGTCGGAAACCAAACCCAAATACTCCAAATTATCGACAACCGGAATATGCGACACGCGATACAAGTCCATATAGCTCAAAGCTTTCTGTCCTTTCTCCGAACTTTTCACTGCCGGAATTACTTCTGATATGAGTTTTTCTGCGAGCAATTGTATACTATAAATTTATCCAATTAATTTTGAAAATTGTAACTTGCGAAACAAAATTAAATAAAATGACCAGATTAAGTGTAAATATAAATAAAATTGCCACACTTCGAAACGCGCGGGGAGGCAAAATTCCGTGCATAAAAGATGCTGTAGTTAATTGTCAAAAATTTGGTGCACAAGGCATTACAATTCATCCTCGCCCCGACGAACGGCATATTACACGAAAAGATGTGTACGAAATAAAACCGTTAATAACAACCGAATTTAATATTGAAGGCTATCCGAGCGAAGAGTTTTTAAAAATGGTAATAGAGGTAAAAGCCGATCAGGTTACTTTGGTTCCCGATACGCGCGAGCAACTTACCAGCGACCACGGCTGGGACACCTGGAAAAATCTCAGTTTTTTAAAAGAGGTTATTTCGCAGTTACAAGAGAACGGAATAAGAACATCGATTTTTGTGGACCCTAACATTAATGCTATTGAAGGAGCCGCCGAAATTGGGACAAATCGAATTGAGCTGTACACCGAATCGTATGCAAGCCTCTACCCCATCGACAAAAACAGGGCAATCGAAAAATTTGTTGAGGCAGCAACTTTTGCCGGCAATTTAGATATTGATATAAATGCTGGACACGATTTAAATTTGGAGAACCTGAATTATATGTATCACAAAATACCAAATCTGGCTGAAGTTTCAATAGGGCATGCTTTAATTGCCGATGCACTCTATTTGGGGCTGGAAACTACAATTCAGAAATATTTGGCCTGTTTAAAATAGATGAAACTGTTTTTCAGAAAAGAGGGAAGCGGCCCGCCACTAATTGTTTTACACGGACTTTACGGAGCATCGGACAATTGGATGACGATTGCAAAACAACTTGCAAAGCAGAATACTGTTTATCTGCCCGACCAACGAAACCATGGCCGGTCGCCATTTGCCAACACACACTCGTACAATAATTTAAAAGACGATTTACTCGATTTTGTTGATCAACAAGAAATAGAAAAAGCAACGCTACTCGGGCATAGTATGGGTGGAAAAGTTGCCATGTGGTTTGCGGCTCACTTCCCCGAAAGAACAAAAAAACTGATTGTTGCCGATATTGCACCAAAAAATTACTTGCTTTCACAAAACGACAGCTCGTTTAATTTGCATCGGAATATTTTACTGGCAATGCAAGAGATAAACTTTGAAGAGATAAACTCGCGCAACGATGTTGATATTTTACTTGCGGAAAAGATTGACGATAAAAGAATTAGACAATTTCTGTTAAAAAATATTGTAAGAGATGCGAACACAAAACGTTATAAATGGCGGTTAAATGTACCCGTTTTATACAACTACCTCGACGAAATTGTTAGCGGAGTAGACCAAAACCAGCTCGCCCCAAAAGCACCTGTTACAAACTACCCGGTAACGTTTATAAGAGGAATGAACTCGCACTATATTTTACCCGAAGACGAAACAATCATCAAAAACATTTATCCCGAATCGAAAATTATCGACATTCAGAATTCAGGACACTGGCTACATGCCGAACAACCGGTAAAATTTATTGAGGCGGTAAAGAGTTAAATAAATCAGTTGGCTTCAGCCAACGGAAAAGGATATTTGTGCAATTTATTATTGTTGTTTCGAAATATCATTTGTCCAAATTCCATCAAAATCATATTTTTTGTCGGTGCAGCCATTACTACCGGTTATATTTCGCAGTTTTTTCTGCCAGAAAGTTTTTATTTCGCTGTTTTAATTGTCGCCACTGAAAGCGCCAGCCCCAATTTCCGGAGGTGGTTCCGGGCTTATTCATTCTTGCTTTCGATCCCAGCTCAAGCAGATCCTGCATTGGAATTATTGCTATTTTTGCTACCGATGCCAAAGTCAATTCCATTGCTTTTCGCAATGTTCTTTTATCCGAACGCCCCAAATACGAACGTACCATTCTCCGTTCGTTGGAGGTTGTACTTTTCAACCAGCCCAAAGTAGTATCGTTATCGTGTGTGCCTGTATAAGCAATAAATTCGGGGTAAAAATTATGCGGAAGATGCTCATTTTTGCTATCGGAACTGAAAGCAAACTGCAAAACTTTCATGCCGGGCAAATTAAAATCGGTTCGAAGTCTCGCAACTTCAGGAGTAATTAATCCTAAATCTTCGGCAATAAACCGTAGTTCTCCAATTTGCTCGCTCATTTTTGTCAACATTTCGTGTCCAGATGCTTTTACCCACTTGCCGTTAATTGCCGTTTTTTCGGTTGCCGGCACCGACCAAAACGATTCTAACCCGCGGAAATGGTCAATTCGCACACTGTCGAACAGATTCAGATTAAAATGCAAACGTGCTATCCACCAGTCGAAATTACGCTCTTTTAACCGCTGCCAGTTAAACACCGGATTTCCCCACAACTGTCCGGTTTCGGAGAAATAGTCGGGAGGAACACCGCCAACTTCAACCGGGTTAAGTTTCTCGTCTAATAAAAAAATATCAGGGTTTGTCCAAACATCGGCACTATCGGTTGAAACATAAAGTGGCACATCGCCAATAATTTCAACTCCGTTTTTGTTTGCATATTCTTTCAGGTTAAACCACTGCCGAAAAAACAAAAATTGTAAAAATTTATGGAATTCTATTTCATCGGCCAACTCTTCTCCCCATTTTCTTAATGCACTATTTTTTCTGAATTTGAGGTCGTCGTCCCATTCATTCCAAACAACTTCGCCAAAATTATTTTTAGCAGCCATAAAAAATGCGTAATCATTCAGCCACCAACTGTGTTGAGATAAAAATACGTTATACTCAGCTTCGTATTTTTGTGTAAACAGATTTTTAAACTGTTTGAAAGCCGATTGAAAAAGTTTGTTTTTCCATTTTCCAACCCGTTCAAATTCAACTATTTTATTCGAAAACGAAGGAATATTTTTAAGGTCTTGGCTATCGATTAAACTTTCGTTTTCCAACAGTTTCAAATCTATTAGCTGGCTGTTTCCGGCAAACGCCGAGTAACATTGGTAAGGAGAATCTCCAAACCCCACCTGCCCGAGTGGTAGAATTTGCCAGACTTTCTGTCCGGTTTCATTTAAAAAATCGACAAATCGATATGCATTTTCCCCCATAGTTCCAGTGCCTTCGTTACCCGGTAACGATGTAATATGAAGTAAAATTCCGCTTTTGCGATTACCCATTTTTAAAGTTTTTTCTAAAAACCGACAAATGTTCTGCAGTTTCTCTAACAACCCGCTGAACGGCCAGCCCGTGATTTAAATCGGCAACAACAGCTGCCGAATCGTCGTCGGTAAAAAACTGATAGTGTGCATGCACCATAGAACGCAGCCACCCCGGAGGAACGTGTCTCGACGGGAAACTCGTAACCGGTTTATAGTTGCTGCCAACCATCTTTTTTACCCACTGGTTACTACCTTCAATATAATATTCGAAATACTCTGGATGTTTCGACGAATAGCGAAAAGCTCCATTTTTTGCATAAATTTCGAGATGTACCAAATCGCCTGTTCCTGAACTAATACGACTTGCTGACATATTTCCAACGGCTCCGGTCTCGGGGTCGAATAACGACAACGAACTAAACAAGTCGGAACCAGCAGGCACCCCCGCAAAAGCACCACCTTGCAATGCCGATGTAATCTGCAATTTTTCGCCCATAAAGGCCATTAACAAACTTATTCCGTGCGAGCCCAAATCGGCCATTGCCCCGCCGTCGGGAGCAGGGGTTAACCGTGTAATACGCTTTTCGCGATATGTTTTTTGAAGATAATCGCCGTGATAATATTTCAAATCGAAATGAATAGGATCTCCCAATTCACCCGACTTCCAAAAATTTAGTCCTTCGCGCACCGATGAAGTTTGTAAATACTGAAAACCAACCTGTATTTTTATCGACGAATCGGCTTTTTCGAACAGCTCTTTCATCTGCTGCTCCTCGTATAACGACGAACAGACAGGTTTTTCGAGATAGATATATTTAACACCGGGCATTTGTAATGCAAGCTTAAAATGTTCGAAATGAACTTTATTTGGGCCTAAAATAAATAC
>WGCT01000220.1 GCA_015493625.1 Draconibacterium sp.
GTATTTATTTATGAACGAATACAGTTTAACAAATTTAAGAGAGCTTGAAGCGGAGGCTATTCATATTATTCGCGAAGTTGCTGCCGAGTTCGAGAATCCGGTAATGCTCTACTCAATTGGGAAAGACTCGTCGGTAATGGTTCGGTTGGCCGAAAAGGCATTTTATCCCGGCAAAGTTCCTTTTCCGCTTATGCATATCGATTCGAAATGGAAATTTAAAGAGATGATTGATTTCCGCGAGAAATATGCAAAAGATAAAGGTTGGGATTTAATTGTTCATTACAACAAAGAAGGTTTCGAAAGTGGTGTTGGCCCTTTCACTCACGGAAGCAAAGTGCATACCGATTTAATGAAAACACAAGCCCTGCTTGCCGGCCTTAACAAATATAAATTCGATGCAGCATTTGGCGGAGCACGACGCGACGAAGAGAAATCGCGTGCCAAAGAGCGCATCTTTTCGTTCCGCGATAAATTCCATCAGTGGGATCCAAAAAATCAACGCCCCGAATTATGGGACATATACAATGCCAGAGTTCAAAAAGGTGAATCGATTCGGGTTTTCCCAATTTCGAACTGGACAGAGCTGGATATCTGGCAGTACATCAGGTTGGAAAACATTCCTATTGTTCCACTTTACTATGCCAAAGAGCGTCCGGTGGTCGATGTCGACGGAAGTTTAATTTTGGTCGACGATGAAAGAATGCCAAAAGAGTTGCGCGACAAAGCAGAGATGCGAAAAGTACGTTTCCGCACACTGGGTTGTTACCCGCTTACCGGAGCCATTGAATCGGAAGCCGACACCATTGAAAAAATTGTTGAAGAGATGATGACTGTTACGGTTTCGGAACGTACCACCCGGGTTATCGATTTCGATCAGGAAGCAAGTATGGAACAGAAAAAGAGAGAAGGGTATTTTTAGTTACTGGTTACTGGTGCTGGGTGCTCGTTATTCCTAAATGTGTTACGAGTAAATTAAAACAAACAAAAACAAAATTTTATGAGTAGTTACAAAGACTTGGACATCTATAAAATGGCTTTTGAACTTTCAATAAAAGTGCATAAACTAAGTCTTGATCTTCCAAAATTTGAATTATATGAACAAGGCAGTCAAATAAGAAGATCCTCAAAAAGTGTAAAAGACAATATTGCTGAAGGCTATGGAAGAAAACGATATAAAGCAGACTTTATAAAATTTCTTGTATATGCCCAAGCTTCGAATGATGAATGTTTAAATCAAATTGAGACAATAATTGAATTATACACTGAAAAAAAAGATTGGATAAAATTACAATCCGAATCTAATATACTTGGAATGAAAAATAACAAATTCATTCAATACGTAGAAAATAACTGGAAATCATAACAAGCAACAAGCAACAGCAACAAGCAAATGACAACAAAAAACATAAACATTCAAGAATTCCTGGATCAGGATCAAAAGAAAGACTTACTCCGATTATTAACTGCCGGCTCGGTTGACGATGGAAAATCGACGCTGATTGGACGATTAATGTTCGACAGTAAAATGCTCTACGAAGACCAGTTAGATGCTTTGGCACGCGACAGTAAACGCGTTGGTCATGCCGGAGAAGATATTGATTATGCACTGCTGCTCGATGGGTTGAAAGCCGAACGCGAACAGGGAATTACCATAGACGTTGCTTACCGCTATTTCTCAACGGCAAAACGTAAATTTATTATTGCCGACACTCCCGGACACGAACAGTACACACGAAACATGGTAACGGGAGCATCTACTGCCAACCTAGCAATTATATTAATTGATGCCCGATACGGTGTAATTACACAAACAAAACGACACACATTTCTGGTTTCGCTATTGGGAATAAAACACGTAGTGATTGCCATAAATAAAATGGACCTGAAAGATTACAGTCAAGATGTGTTTAACAAAATAAAAGCCGATTACGAAAAATTTGTAACCACACTAAATATTCCCGACATTACTTTTATTCCAATCTCGGCACTAAAGGGAGACAATGTTGTTGAACTGTCGGAAAACATGAAATGGTACCACGGGAAAAGTATGCTCGAGTTTTTAGAAACGATACACATTAGCAGCGACCGTAACTTTACCGATATGCGCTACCCTGTTCAATATGTACTCCGCCCCGACATTAAATTCAGAGGATTTTCGTCGGCTGTTGCTTCGGGAATTATTTCGAAAGGCGATGAGGTAATGGTTTTACCTTCATTAAAAAAATCGAAAGTAAAATCGATTGTTACCTACGACAAAGAGCTCGACTATGCATTTCCTCCGCAATCGGTAACAGTTACATTAGAAGACGAAATTGATGTTTCGCGTGGCGATATGTTGGTACACACCGATAATTTACCACGTGTTGAGCGCCAGTTTGAAGCCATGCTGGTTTGGATGGATGAAAAGCAGATGAACCTCTCCACGCAATTTTATATTAAACATGCTTACAATTCGGCAAAAGCCCGAATCGACCAGATTCAATATAAAATTGATGTGAATACGCTTGAGAAGTCGAACATCGAAAATTTTGAGTTAAACGAAATTGGCCGCGTGGTTATTACAACAACAAAACCACTCTTTTTCGACCCCTACAAAAAAAACCGGCAAACCGGTTCGTTTATTTTAATCGACCCGGTTACACACAATACTTGTGCGGTGGGAATGATTATCGACCGGCTAAGCAGCAGCAATCTGCCATCGAGAATTACCGACACCGACAAGCAAAACATTGCCCTCGGAAAATCGTTAATTTCGACAAAAGAGCGCGAAACAAGATTAAACCAAAAAGGAGAAACCATTTGGATTACCGGACTTCATGGCTCGGGGAAAAATGAACTGGCATTTAGCCTAGAGAAAAAGCTTTTCGAAAGAGGCGCAACGGTTGTGTTGTTAGATGGCAGCTCGGTACGATTCGGAATTAACAGAGAGTTAGACTATTCGCCTGCCGACCGTGCAGAAAACCTGCGCCGCGTGGCACACATAAGTAAGCTACTTAACGACCAGGGCATTATAACAATCTGCTCGTTTATTTCAAGAAATCAATCGTTACGTACACAAATTTCGGAAATTATTGGGAAAGAGCGTTTTCATCTGTTTTATATGGATGCTTCGCTCGATTATTGCAAAAACAATAAACCCGAATTATACAATTTAATTAAAGAGGGAAAAACAAAAAACCTGCCGGGAGTTGATTTGGAATACGAAATACCAACCAACGCCAAACTGGTTTTTAAACCCGAAGAGAATGAGGAAAACATTGATAAAGTGCTCGATTACTTAACTCAAAATAATATTTTTCCGTTATAAAAAATTTGGGCTGAGTATAAATTTACCAAAAGCTACAACTGTGTTCGGGCAAACGGGACTGCATTCTGTCCGATAAATTCGTTATTTAAATATTTGTAATAACCGGTAATTGCAATCATTGCAGCATTATCCATGGTAAATTCGAACTTAGGAATAATCAGTTTCCAACGGTATTTTTCGGCATTTGTTTTTAATGCATCTCGCAGCCCCGAGTTAGCAGAAACGCCACCGGCAATTGTAATCTCTTTTACACCCGTCTCTTTCGATGCACGTTTTAGTTTACTCAACAAAATTTCGACAATTGTATGCTGAATAGAAGCACACAAGTCGGGCAAATTCTGCTCAACAAAATTTTCGTTCTCTTTAATACGGTCGCGTAAAAAGTAGAGAAAATTCGTTTTCAGTCCGCTAAAACTGTAATTCAACCCCGGAACCCGCGGGCGCGAAAATTCAAATCGCAAGGGGTCGCCCTCTTTCGCCAACCTGTCGATATGTGGCCCGCCGGGGTATGGAAGTCCCATAACTTTTGCACATTTATCGAAAGCTTCACCGGCTGCGTCGTCAATGGTTTGTCCAATCACTTCCATTTCTAAATGACTTCGCACAAGAATAATTTGCGAATTTCCGCCCGAAACCAACAGACATAAAAACGGAAATTGCGGTGGATGAAACGATACACCTTTCTCTTTAATAAACAGAGCCAAAACATGCCCTTGTAAATGATTTACATCGATTAACGGAATTCCGGAAGCGAGCGAAAAACCTTTGGCAAACGATGTACCCACCAACAACGACCCCAACAAACCGGGGCCGCGGGTAAATGCCACTGCACTAATTTCACTCTTTGCAATTCCTGCATTTTTTATGGCAAGGTCGACCACCGGAATAATATTTTGCTGGTGTGCACGCGAGGCCAATTCGGGTACAACACCTCCGTACTCCTCGTGAACTTTCTGGCTGGCAACCACATTCGACAAAATTACTCCGTCGCGAATAATTGCAGCCGAAGTATCGTCGCACGACGACTCGATTCCTAAAATTGTAATATTTTCCCTGCTCATAAAATTCAATTCCCTTTTTTGCGTTATATAACCAGATATTTTAAAATCGCACTTTGGTTACCCAAATTAAGTACCAACCGATTTAAAATTTATCGAAGCTGTTTTACAACACTGTTATTAATAGCGGGCGGTTAACAAAAAATTACAAACCACCCAAACGAATTAATCGAAAAAGATTAAGTTCGTTACTTTTAAAAATACAAAATTATCAAAAAAGGCTGGAAAATAACGATTATTATTACTGCTGTGATTTTCGTCATAGTAACAGGGAGTTTTTTTGCCATCCAAAGTAGTGTTGTTCAAACCTTTATAATAAAAAAAATTACCGATAAGCTCTCCGCCCAACTCAATGCAACCATCTCGATTGGGAAAATTGATATCGATTTTTTCGACAAGGTAATTCTGAACGATGTTCTTGTTCAAGGAAATCACAGCGACACAATATTGTACACGCAATTTATTTCGGCAAGCTTAGATTCGTTAAAGATAAAAAAGCACCGGATTGTTATTAACGAATTAAATTTCGAAAACAGCTTGATTGAACTTGAACTCGACTCGACCAACCGCTATAACTTTTTATACCTTCTCGATTCGTTACAAACCAACAGAAACACCGCAGGTTTTTGGAAAATAAGCTGCAAAACATTTGGGTTTAATAATACCCGAATATCGTATAAAAATTTTGCCACAAAAAAAGATGACGACTTCGATATTTACGACCTCAATTTAAACATTTCGGAGTTTGAAAACTTTGCTAACTCGATGCGTTTTCATGTAAACAGGCTGAGTTTTAACGACGGGAAAAAACTTTTCCTGAATAAATTTTCAGCAAATATTGTAGCAACCGGCGATTCAATTGCTATTGAAAACCTAAACATGAATAGTAAATATTCGGAGATTAATAACTCAAATTTATTTGTTCAGTTAAAAAATAGTTCAGGAAAAAAAACCAACATCGATTTTCGTTTAAAAAAATCGAAAATTAGTTTTTTAGAGCTTTCCGAAATTATTCCATCGCTGCATGGAATGAATGAAACGGTAAGTATTTCGGGGCGGGTTTATGGAAACCTCGACGACTTAAAAGGGAAAAATATTGTTTTAAAAACAGAAAAAAACACACGCGCCGTTCTCGATTTTTACCTCAACGGTATTAACAATCCAGAAACGATGTACCTCTTTTTCGATTTAAAACAGTCGGAAACTACTTTTACCGACATCTCGCACATGCGATTACCAAAAAAATCGGGCATTCAATTTATCCAATTTCCCAATTCGTTTTACGATGCCGGAAAATTAAGTTTTAACGGTAATTTCAGCGGCTTTTTAACCGACTTTGTTGCTTTTGGCACACTCGAAAGCAAAATGGGAACGCTTACCACCGACCTCTCACTAATTCCAAACAAAAACGGAATAATTACCTACCGGGGAAATATCTCGACAAACAATTTTAATTTGGGTGAATTGCTAAACGACTCCATATTCGGCAATGTTACTTTTGAAGGAAAAGCCGACGGTAGTTTTAATAAAACAAACCAGTCGATATCCGGATTTTTTAAGGGGAATATTGCCAAAATAGATATAAACGATTATGAATA
>WGCT01000221.1 GCA_015493625.1 Draconibacterium sp.
GTTATTTGTCTGTCAATAAAAATATAAATTTCTATGAAGATATATTCAAACAGCGAAACTTTCTTGTATTAACCCGAAATATAAATTACTTTCAACCACTCAAAATTCAGCATTAAATGAAACGATTTTATACATTTATAACGTCAATGCCTTTTATGGCATTTCTCTTTCTTGCACTTGCATTTTCTATGGCAATTGCCTCGCTTATCGAAAGCAGTTATGGTACGCCAACTGCACGCGCATTGGTTTATAACTCGCATTGGTTCGAGTTTTTATGGGCATTATTATCGCTTAATCTCATAAATAATCTTATAAAATATAACCTGTTTTCGAAACGTAAGTTTACACTCGGAATTTTTCATGTTTCGTTTTTGGTTATGATTTTGGGAGCGGCAATAACGCGTTATTTTAGTTACGAAGGTATTATGCACATTCGCGAGCACCAGAGTTCATCGTCTATTCTTTCGTCCGACACTTATTTTTTAGCCGAATACGGAAGCCGGCAAAAAAAAGCAAAAGTTCAGTTCTCGGAATTTTCACCCGGGCAGTTCCATACAACATTTACTACAAACAATGGAGATATAAAGGTGAAATCGGTTGGTTATATTGCCAATGCCGAACAGAGAATTATTGCTTCTGAAAACGGTGACGCAGCGGTCGATTTTGTTATCTCTTCTCCGGGGGGAGGCGGAATGCAATCGGATATATTAAAGCCGGGAGACAGAATTAACTATCAGGGAGTTCCTGTTGGGTTCGAAGCAAAAAAGGAAAGTGTAATCGGTTTTTTTATGAAAAACGGGGAGCTGTTTTTTACATCGTCTGAAAAAATCCAGGAGTCATCGATGGCAAATGCCGAAAATGCAATACATAACCCGGGCGATACAATAAAAGTGCGAAAAATGATTCTGTATAGTGTAAAAGATAACCACCGGTTTTTAGTTCGTAATTTTTATAAAAGTGCAACTTTTACTGCTGTAAAAAGCCGGAACATTACCGGAAACGATGCTGTATTTGTAGAGATATCAGAAGGCAATTCAAAAAAGGTAGTGCCTGTTTTTGGTCGTTCGGGTGCAATTGCCAAACCGGTTTCGGTACCTCTTAAAAACGGAGAAATAAAGTTGGCGTGGGGCTCATTTCCACGAAAAATACCATTTACTATTTATCTTAAAGACTTTCAGTTGGAACGTTATCCCGGCTCACAGTCGCCATCGTCGTTTGCTTCGGAAGTGGTATTGCAAGACGATAACGCGGGGCTTAAAAAGGAGATTCGTATTTTTATGAATAACACGCTGAGTTACAAAGGGTACAAATTCTTTCAGTCGTCGTACGACACCGATGAGCGGGGAACCGTTCTTTCGGTTAATCACGATTTATGGGGAACATGGATTACTTACCTTGGGTACGCTTTACTAATTCTCGGCATTACTCTTTCTCTTATCAGTAAACATTCTCATTTTCGGCAGTTAACAGTGCGGTTAAAGAAAACAGCTCTAATAACTGTACTCCTTCTTTTTGCAATTAGCGGTTTGGGAAATCATGTTTCGGCACAAACCGGATTGGGGGCTTCTGTTCCGGATATCGACAAACAAATTGTTGCCGAATTTAGCCAATTATGGGTGCAGGGAGCCGACGGACGTATTGAACCCGTATCAACTTTATCCGGCGAAATTGTCCGTAAAATAAGTCGCAAATCATCATTATACGGAAAATCGCCCGACGAGGTAATTCTAAGTATGATGACCTATCCCGAAATATGGCGAACATTACCAATAATAAAAGTTTCGAATAAAACACTGGCTACAACTCTGGGGGCAACAAATAAGTATATCTCAACCGACCAACTGTTCGACAATAATGGCAAATACAAAATTGCCGAGAAGGTGCAGGCTGCCTATTCAAAAACTCCTGCATTACGTAACCGGGTTGAAAAAGAGTACATTTATGTCGACGAACGGGTAAACATTATATACATGGTTTTTAGGGGCACAATCTTAAATCTGTTTCCACGAAACGAAGCTTCTGCCCGTTGGTATAGTCCGGGTGTTACAGCAGGCGAATATTCCGATGGCGATTCGATTTTTATAAAAAACGGGTTTAAACTGTTACTATCCGACATTTCAGAAAACAAGGCTGAAGAGTCGGTTCAGGTTTTACAGGCAGTAGCTAACTTTCAACAAAAATTTGGCAATAGTTTGCTCCCCTCCGAATCGAGAAAAAGTGTTGAGATTTTATACAATAAAGTAAACCCGTTTAAACGTATTTTTCCTTTTTATCTGCTTTTTGGGTTTGCACTCCTATTTATTCTTTTTGTAAACATCTTCAGGCAAAAACAACTGCCTGCATTTTTGCGTTTTGGTTTTTTCTGGGGAATACTTCTTATGTTTTCCATTCATACTGCCGGATTGCTGGTACGTTGGTACATTTCGGGGCACGCCCCCTGGAGCAACGGCTACGAGTCGGTAGTGTATGTAGCATGGGCAACCATGTTGGCCGGATTAATATTTGGCCGGAAATATCCGATGGTAATAGGTACTGCTGCTTTTTTATCGGGGATTGCTCTTTTTGTTGCGCATTTAAGTTGGATGAATCCCGAAGTAACCAATCTCGTTCCGGTGCTAAAATCGTATTGGCTAACCATACATGTGGCAGTAATTACAGCGAGTTACGGTTTTATCGGGCTTAGCGCTTTTCTGGGAATTTTAGTGCTCGTTTTAATTGTTATGCGAAACAAGTCGAACGAAACAAAAGTTACCGGTTTTATCGAACAGCTCACAACCATTAACGAGATGTCGGCTACCGTTGGTCTCTATTTTTTAACCATTGGAACTTTTCTGGGAGCCATTTGGGCAAACGAAAGTTGGGGCCGTTATTGGGGCTGGGACCCAAAAGAAACCTGGTCGTTAATTACTATTGTTGTCTATTCGTTTATCGTACATATGCGGCTAATCCCATCGCTAAAAGGTGAATTCAACTTTAATGTGGCTACACTGCTTGGTTTTACTTCGGTAATAATGACCTATTTTGGCGTAAACTATTACCTAACCGGGCTCCACTCGTACGGGAAAGGTGCAGCAAACGGTATCAATCCTGTTGTTCCGGTTATTGTTTTTATTCTTGCTGCATTGGTGGTTTGGGCATACATTAATAACTCGAAATTCGAAAAACAAAGAACAGGAAAATAGAGTTCAATTATTTTACATAATATTAGACTACTCGAATATATCGATTGTATATTCGAATAATACATCTTTAATGTTCTTAATTTCAATAC
>WGCT01000222.1 GCA_015493625.1 Draconibacterium sp.
ACATTCGTATGGACAGTATAAAACAGGAAGCCATTAGAATTAATATGCATTACGGAGCCAGTTCAATTGCGCCGCGAACTACAAAATTACCCGTATTCCGAAACTTTCATTTCGAAAATATAAATACATCATTCTCAAAAACCTGTATTCAAATAAAAGGAATCCCCGAACAAAAAATAGAGAACCTAACATTCAAAAATATTAAAATGAAAGGTGAATCGGGTGTGACAATGGAAAATGCAAACAACTGTAATTTCGAATCGGCACAAATTGAATCGGTTGTAACACAACCCTTGAAAATTACGTTTAGCGATAACATTAATTTTAATCAGTCGGTTTTTAAAGCGCAAACCGATACAATGGCAATTGTAAAAGAGGGCTGTAAAAACATAAATCTAACCGGTACAAACAGCCACGATTTTAAAAATGCTTTTGTTGTTATTAATTCAGAGAAATCGGAAGTAACTATTAAATAAGTTTTATGAACGACAAACAATTTTCAATAATTAAAAACGGAACGGTAATTACACCCGAAAATGAAATTAAAGACGGGATTGTAATTATTAAAAACGATAAAATTGTTGCCGTTGGAAAGCGTGGCGAAATTGACGAGCCGCAAGATGCCAAAATTATTGATGCCGGTGGGAATTACATCTCTCCCGGGTTTATCGATATTCATATAAACGGTGCAAACGGTGCCGATGTCTCAAAAATCGATTCGGACACATTCGACACAATGGGCAGTTTTTTCCCGCAACACGGTACTACTGCTTACGTTGGAACAACAATTACCGCGGCTCCGGCCGATATTTTAAAAGCGCTGCAATTTGCCCGCACCTATCTGAAAAAGAACAAAACAGGAGTGGCCGAACTGCTCGGAATTCACATGGAAGGACCGTACATTAGTCCTGTGCAAAGCGGAGCACATCCAAAACAATTTTTGGCGCTGCCTAAACCAGAACATTACAGGCAATTTTTAGAATATAGCGATGTGCTGTTAAAAATGACAATTGCCCCCGAATTGGAAGGGGCGGCACAACTTGTAAAAGAGCTGCGGCAACGAAACATTGTGGTTTCGGCGGGGCATACAAACGGAATTTATTCGGAGATGAAAGAGGCAATCGATGCCGGAGTTAACCATTCAACTCATTTCTTTTGTAATATGTCGCACTTTAGGCGCGACAACCTGAAACGGGTTGCCGGAGTTGTTGAAACCCTGCTTTACGACGACCGCGTGTCGGGGGCTTTAATTGGCGACGGCTGGCATGTTGGCCCGCAACTAATGAAACTCCTGATAAAAGTTAAAGGAGTTGATAAAGTTTGTTTTGTAACCGATGCCATGCCGGCAGTTGGATTACCCGACGGCATTCATAAAATAGGCGATGTTGAAGCGGTTGTTGAAAACGGCATTGCACGGCTAAAAGACAATACTGCGTATGCGGGAAGTGTTACAACAATGAATGTGTGCGTACGAAACGGAATAAATCAGGTAGGGTTGTCGGTGGTCGATGCGGTGCGGATGTCGTCGTTAACACCGGCAAAAATTATTGGTGTTGCAAATAGAAAAGGAAGCCTCGAAAGTGGGAAAGATGCCGATATTACTATTTTCGACAGCGAATTAAATATCAAAAAAACAGTTGGCAGAGGTGAAATAATGTTTTAATGACAGAAGGATGCTAATCCGTCGGCTGACGGACAGCATGACGTTATTTGTTAACTGCAAAACTAACTTAGAACGTCACCCTGAACTTGATTCAGGGTCTAAAAACTTAAAATACAATATTAAAATAAAAAGACATTATGAATAGATTATCGAAAAATTACGCATGGACAGTTGTAGGTATTTTATGGTTTGTATCGATGTTAAACTACCTCGACCGGCTGCTGATTGCATCGATGCGGACACCAATCAAAGCAGATATTCCGATGACCGATGCCGAGTTTGGATTGTTAACTTCGGCGTTTTTAATTATCTATGCCATACTAAGTCCGCTGGGCGGTTACCTTGCCGACAGGTTTAGCCGTAAATGGGTAATATTCAGTAGTTTGTTGTTGTGGTCGGTAATTACATTACTAACCGGTTTTGTACAAAATTACACACAACTTATTACCACCCGTGCAATTATGGGAATAAGCGAAGCATTTTATATGCCGGCTGCCGTAGCACTTGTAATGGACTATCACAAAGGTTCTACCCGCTCGAAAGCATCGGGAATTTTAATGACCGGACTTTATGCAGGAATGGCACTGGGCGGATTAGGTGGTTACATTGCAACCATCTGGGATTGGCGACTTGGTTATCATCTGTTTGGAGTACTCGGAATTATTTATGCCGTAGTAGTATTTTTCGCACTAAAAGATGCACCCAAAGAGGAAGTAAAAACAGTAAAAACAGAAAACGATTTTAACTTTTATAAGATGCTGAAGAGTCTATTCAGTCGCCCGGGATATTTATTAATTCTGTTGTACGGAACTTTGGTAAGTATCTGTTTCTGGTTAATTTATGCCTGGTTGCCCACTTTTTTCGAAGAGGGTTTTAATCTCTCGGTTGGCGATGCCGGAGTTTCGGGAACCTTTTATGTGCAAATAGCATCACTCGCAGGAGTACTTGCCGGTGGCTATTTAGCCGACAAATGGGCAAAAAACAGCAACAAAGGACGAATTTATATTACTGCAATAATGTTTATTATTGGTGGCCCGTTTCTCTATTTAATGGCCGCTACCGATTTATACTGGATTGCCATTTTCGGCATCATAATTTTTGGACTCTCAAAAGGAAATCACGATGCCAACTTTATGCCAATCATCACTCAGGTTGTCGATAAAAAATATCAGGCAACAGGGTACGGAATTATGAGTTTCTTTGGTGTAATGAGCGGTGCTGTAATGATTTGGGTTGGTGGATACCTAAAAGATATTGGCATTTCGCTCGACCTTGTATTTAAAATTGCTGCCGTTGGTATATTAATTTCCGGATTTGTTCTGATGGCTATTCGACCTAAAAAACTGGAATCATAAGTTAAAACATTAATAAATTAAAAAAGTAAATATCATGAAAAAAAGTTTAAGTATTTCGCTATTATTTGTTCTGATACTTTTTTTATCGGGATGTTCTTCAAGTAAAAACAAAGTTAAAGAGTCGGGGTTGTTGCTCGGAGTACAAGCGTACACATTTCATAAATTCAGCTTTCAGCAAGCAATCGATAAAGTTAATGAGCTTGGGCTGAATTATATTGAAGCCTATTACGGTCAACCACTTGGAGAAGCCATTGGTGAAGGTAAATTCGACTATAAAATGGGTAAAGAGTTGCAGCAAAAAACGCTCGATTATGCCAAATCGAAGAATGTAAAAATTTATGCAAGTGGTGTTATTCGTTGCAGCAATAACGACGACTGGAAACATCTTTTCGAATTTGCAAAAAATATGGGAATTAAGGTGATTACCTGCGAGCCTGAATACGATCAGCTAAAATATGTCGATGAACTGGCCAACCAATACAACATTGATGTTGCCATTCATAATCATCCAAAACCTTCGCTCTACTGGAACCCGGAGCTGTTTCTCGAACATGTAAGCGGATTAAGCAATCGCATTGGAGCCTGTGTCGATCTTGGTCATTTTAAACGAATGGGAATTGACCCGGTTGAAGCACTAAAAAAATATAACGGACGAATTAAGTCGTTGCACTTTAAAGATATTCATGCTAAAGAGGAAGGAAAGGCAGAGCAACACGATGTTATTTGGGGAGAGGGAGTTATTGATTTAGATGGGGTTTTAAAAGAGCTCAAACATCAGAATTTCAGAGGACTACTTTCAATTGAATACGAATACCACTGGGAAAATTCAGTCCCCGATATTAAAAAGTGTATCAACTATTTCAATACAGAAGTTGAAAAAATATACTAATAC
>WGCT01000223.1 GCA_015493625.1 Draconibacterium sp.
GGTAATGATTAAGTTTAAATTTCTTTTTTTCCCATTGTTAATCATGGTTCTTATCGTTAGTTGCCGAAACGATTTGAAAAATGAAAAATACCAAAGGCCAGAATGGTTGGCGGGGAAAGTTTATACTGTAATGTTGGAGCATCCCGAGTTGTCGACTTTTGCCAGTTGTGTAGAGCGAGTTGGGTACGATAGTATTATCGATATTTCGGGTAGTTATACCATATTCGCTCCTTCAAACGATGCATGGAACACTTACTTTGCTTCTAACCCAAAGTATAATTCAATAGACGATATCCCAATTGAAGAGTTAAAACGAATTGTAAAATATCATATTGTTCAAAATCCATGGAGTAAAATTCAGCTTCGCACATTAGATGTTTATGGATGGATTGATACACTCGACTTAAATAACAATAAACCACGAGGATTTAAGCGCGAGACCCTACTACTCGAAAAGGATACCAAATATGGTGTTACCGGTTATAACCCTGTTGGCGATGAAAAAGAAAAAGTTATTATTGTTGATACAACAAAATCGATATGGCACCGCCGAGCCATTACAGACATGCGAAAATCTGCTCCAATTTTTTATCAAGAGTATTTTGATATTTATAAATTAAAGAATAGTGATTACGAATTTTATTTCGATAGAAATTTCGACAGCCCTAATGATATTTATTTTGCAGGGGCGAAAATAATTAGCGATGAGATTTTTGCTGAAAATGGGTTCGTTTATGTTGTTGATAAAGTAGTTGAGCCACTTAATAATGCAATGGAGATACTAACTAAGGGAGAGACATCAGACCAATATAAGGCATTTTTAGGAGTAGTAAACCTCTTTCCCCGTTTTGAATATAACGACCGGAAAACCATGGAACAACCTGGGGCGTCGGAAGGAGTCGTTGTCGATTCGCTGTTTAATCTCACTTTCCCCGATTTAACATTCAATGTAAATGCCGAAAAAACCAGCCCGCCAACCGGAACATACGGATTGCCACAAAATGTAACTATTCGTTATCATCACGGATTTATGGCTCCTACAAATAAGGCATTTTTAAATTTTATCGATCAATACATTAAAGTACCCGGCGGTTGGGGAACTTTTGCCGGTATGCCCGACAGGATTAAAAAGATTATTGTTCGAACATACATGTCGCAAAATACAATTTATCCAACCGATTTTGAGAAGGGATTTTACAATGGAGAATCGGATATTGTTCGGTTAAATTATGACGATATTGCTGAAAAGAAATTTGCTAGCAACTGTTCGTTTATTGGATTAAATAAAGCCATTGTGCCACGAGCTTTTAAAAGTGTAACCGGGCCTGTGTATTTGAAGCGGGGATATATGAAAGTGATGTATGGTATTGAAGAGTCGGGATTGCTTGCAGCATTAAAGCGTGAAAATAAAGAGTATATGTTTTTTGTTGAGTCCGATGCACTTACATCGCAAGACTCCTCGTTTTTTTATCATCCAAACCCACTGGGAAAACCTTCTTTCTCGGTGATATTAAGATCTCCAAAAGGATATAAAGAGTTCTTTCTTACATTAAACGATTTGCGAACAATGTTTTTGAATCAAGTGGCAACTCGCCAACCTAAGGGACTTGCCCGTAAAGAGTTTATTCCAAACCTTGCAGGTAATTATATTATTGTAAATAACGAAACAGGTGAATATTCGGGTACGTCGGCAACAACCGAAGGCTATCACGGATCAGAAATACAACCCGAATATCCACGTGTTTTAAGCGAGGATGTTGATAATGGAATTACCTATTCGGTGAAAAACTGGTTTAGTTTTTCGGGGGCATCACTGTTTATTCAAATATCTACAAGCTTTCCACGCTTTCACGAATTGTTAAGAAAAGCAGGATTGTCGAATGATAAAACGTATAGTTACAAATTTATTTCTGACAACGAATATTATACCGTATTTATTCCGAATAACGATGCGTTGGATAGTGCCAAAGTTGACCAAATGCCTATTGATGAATTAACTAGCTTTTTAAAGTTGCATTTTGTTCAGGGCGAACTAATATTTACTGATGGAAGTAGTGCTCCACGGTATTTCGAAACAACCCGAATAGATGAAAAATCGACCGAATACACAAAGTATTATACGAAAATATACATCGAACCCGATGTCGATAAAATTACCATTGTCGACAAAAATGGAGGCGATTATGTAACGGTGGAGGAGGCCGAAGGTAAAACAAATATCTTAACAGCTGTAAATACTGGTAAAGGCGTCGAGGTTTTCCCAACGATGTTTAACAATGGTGTTATTCACGAAATAGATAAAGCTTTTAATATCAAAGAACTGGATACAAAATAAACGAAACAATTTTCATAATAATTAAACCAAAGGTTTGTGAAAAAAATGAAAAAAATCAAATCAATCATATTTATCATTCTTGCACTATGTAGTTTTACTACTGTTTTTGCACAACAGAAAACAATTATCAGAGGGCGGGTAATCGACAGCGCCGACAAATCAACTATAATTGGAGCAAATATTGTTGAATATGATAAAGACAACCGTGTAATAAACGGAACTATTACCAATGTAAACGGCGACTTTGTACTTACAATGAAGGACCCCAAAAACACGGTTAAAGTTAGTGTTATTGGATATAAACAGAAGGAGATAAAAGTAGATCCGAGCAAAACAATAGTGGTTTCGCTAACATCGAACGATGTTGCTATTGCAGAAGTAAAAGTTACAGCCCAGGCAAAATCGTCGAATAGTTTAACAAATATCGAAGACCGAGATAAAGCATCGTCGAGTGTGAAAATTGATTTAATGGATATGCAGGATGCCGGAATTACATCGGCAGCCGATGCTTTGCAGGGAAAAATTAGTGGTCTCGATATTATCAGTGCTTCGGGCGACCCGGGTTCGGGTTCGCAGTTAGTAATTCGCGGACTTAGTTCGATGGGAAACAATCAACCGTTAATTGTTATCGATGGAATTCCGCAATCGCGCGTTAGTAAGGGGTTCGACTTAAGTTCTGCCGATAGTGAAGATATTAGTAATCTGGTTAACATTGCTCTTCAGGATATAAAATCGATTGAAGTTTTAAAAGATGCAGCATCAACAGCAATTTATGGTTCGCGAGGTGCCGACGGTGTTTTGTTGATTGAGACCCGTAAAGGTAGAATGGGGAAAGTTCAGTTCGATTATCAATACAAGCACAACCTAAATGTTCAACCCGACCCAATTCCAATGCTTAATGGCGACGAGTACATTATGTTGCAGCTCGAAGAGTGGCACAATAGCAAAGGCGTTTTTGATGTACCGCCCGAAATAGCCTACGATAAAGATTATAAAGATTTTTACAACTATTCGGCTAATACCGATTGGTTAAGCCAAATAACACAAAACGGAGTAACACACGACCACTATTTCAGTATCTCAGGAGGAGGCGAAAAAACACGGTTTTTTACATCGTTTGGTTATTTAAGCGAAACCGGAACAACGGTAAATACTGGTTATCAACGTTTCTCGTCGCGTGTTAACCTCGACTATTTCCTGTCGCGAAAATTACTGTTTCAGGTTAAATTTAATTACACATCGAGTTTAAGAGAAAAGAATTTTACAATTGAAAATAGAAATATTCGTGAGATGTCGTACATAAAAGCACCAAATATGAGTGTTATGGAGCACGATGAATATGGAAATTTAACGGGCGAATATTTTACTCCTATACACAGTTATCAAGGCAATGGCGTTACCTACTTTAACCCGGTAGCTGTTGCCAACCTCGGTCGTAACGATATGAAGAGTAATAATCTCGAAAATACCTTTATGCTTCAATATAGAATGAACGACTGGATTACATTCCGCGAGACAATCTCATTTCAATATGGAGGAAGTAAAGAGAAAAAGTTTTTACCTTATAATGCCATTGGTGCCGATTGGTTAGATTGGAGTATTAACCGTGCCGACGAAGGGAATGGTTTAGATAAATCAATCCGTACCGAAACCCAAATGAGTTTTGGATCACCATTTAAAAATCAAGATCATCAATTGTCGGGTGCATTAACATGGGTAACTACTCAATCAAGTTCGGAATGGATGTATATTATTAGTAATAAGGTGCCAAGTACCGACATACAAGATCCGGCAATAAATTCGGGAATAGGCTGGATTGGAAATGGTTCGGGTGAAAACAGATTGATTAGTGGATTGGGAAACCTGAACTACAAGTATAAAGACCGGTATATGCTTCAAACTATTTTGCGTTCTGATGCACACTCCTCTTTTGGTCAAAATAACCGATGGGGAGTGTTTAAAGGAATTTCTGCTGCTTGGCGATTTTCGAGCGAGCCGTTTATGGAGTCGGCAAGCTGGCTCGGTGAAAGTAAATTAAAGGCCAGTTGGGGAGTTTCGGGAAGGCAGCCCAGCGATGTATATGCTCGTTTTGCAACCTACGAATCAACACGAACTGGAAATTATATTCTCAATCCGGTTATTGCTCCAACAAAAGTTCAATTAAATAATTTAAGGTGGGAAACAATTACCTCATACGACTTAGGTTTGGAGATAAATATGTTTAAAGACAGAGTTTACATTAATGCCGATTTATATGATAAAATTACCGAAGATATTTTGTTCGACAAATATAAAATTCCATACAGTTCGGGTTTCGACCAATTGAGGTATTTAAATGGTGGTGAAATGACAAATAAAGGTTGGGAGTTAATGACCGACTTTAAAATAATAAAAAGAAAAGATGTTTTGTGGGGAGTGAATTTCAATATATCGCAAAATATTAATGCATTTAGTAAACTGCCCGAGAACTTTAATACCGAGCGTTCAACCTCAATTGGTAACGGGCAATATCCGAAAAGAGTAGTTGAAGGTGAGCCAATCGGATCGTTTTTCGGATTTCATTATCTTGGCGTGTGGGCCAAAGACGAAGATGTGGTTGCCCGCGATGCAGATGGCGCTGTAATACTCGACAATAAAGGTATCCCTGTTCCTTTAAGATACACCGACTCGTATACATTTAAAGGTGGTGACCCTATTTATGAAGACATAAATCACGATGGTAAAATCGATTTAAATGATGTCGTTTATATTGGTGACTCTAATCCTAACTTTATTGGTGGTTTCGGAACAACAGTAAAATATAAAAATTTCGATTTCTCAGCTTCATTTCATTATCGGTTAGGATTTGATATTATAAATGGAATTGCCATACAAACAGAAGGAGTAAATAACAGAGACAATCAAAGCAAGGCAGTTTTAAGCCGTTGGAGAATTCAGGGACAAAACGAACCGGGAATTACACCGCGTGCTTATTTGAACCATCCTGCAAATAATCTGGGATCGGACAGATATGTTGAACAGGGCGACTTTTTACGTTTAAACAATGTTAAGCTATCGTACCGACTGAGTAAAGATTTGTGTAACAGATTGCATGTGCGAAAAGCAAATGTTGCAATTAGTGCACGTAAGCTTTTTACCTGGACAAAATATTCGGGGCAGGATCCTGAAATTGGACAAAATGCGAGTGACCCATTTTGGATAGGTGTGGATTATGCAAGAACTCCACCACCAAGAGTGTTTACATTTAGTGTTGGTGTAGGATTCTAAAAATTGAGAAAGTTATGAGAAAAAGATTAAAATATTTACTATTCGTATTTGTGTTTTTTGCACAAGTGTCGTGTAATAATTGGTTAGAATTAATTCCTCCCGGAGGATTAATTCGAGAGGAATTCTGGAAAACAAAAGCCGATGTTCAGGCCGTATTAATGTCCGCTTATGGCGAACTGGCTGCTATAAATCGTGAATTGTTTGTGTTTGGAGAAGTAAGAGGCGACATGCTTCGAGGATTATACGGACAACCCTTGAGCGAACGGTTAATTATGGAAAATAATATCTATCCGGATAACTACTTAACCAACTGGCAAAATTTTTATAAAGTAATTAACTATTGTAACGAAGTTATTGCCAATGCCCCAAAAGTTCAGGAAATCGACAATACATTTACCGATTATCAGAAACAGGGATTAATGGCGGAAGCCTATTTTATACGAAGTTTAACCTATTTTTATTTGGTGCGTTTATATAAAGAGGTTCCTCTTATATTGGAACCAACAGAGAGCGATGATGCCGATTTTTATGTGCCCAAAGCAAGCGAAGAGGAAGTTCTCAATCAAATTGTTTCCGACCTTGAAGCTAATCGTGCATTCGCTCCTTCATTTAGCTTTCCTACAGTAGAAGAGAACAAGGGGCGTGCTTCTAAGGCTGCATACGATGCTTTGCTTGCCGATATTGCCCTTTGGCAATTCGACTACGACGCAGTAATAAAACATGTAAACAAAATTGAAGAGGCCGAAAACTATGTGTTGATGCCAAGCGGTAAATGGTTCGAACTGTTCTATCCAGGAAATTCGCTTGAGGGTATTTTCGAAATTCAATTCGACGATAAACTGCAACAACGTAACGACATTGCTGGCTTAACAAACCGGTACAGCAACCAGTATGTTCCCAGCCAAAAAGCACTCGAAATGTTCAGCTTTAAATATGCAAGCGAACTGGTGAGAGGTGAAGATGTTACGATAAAAAAGTATGGAGAAGACGAATTTGTTGTTTGGAAATATGTAGGGCAGGCACCCGATGGGCAAACCATGCGGACAGGAATTGAAGCTAATAGTTGCAATTTTATTGTTTATCGTTATGCCGATGTGTTGTTAATGAAAGCCGAAGCTCTTTCGCAATTAGGAAAATACAACGAGGCGTTTAGTATTATAAAAGAGATAAGAGAGCGTGCCGGAGTTGCAATGATAAATATTGCAAACACTCCTGTGGCATACGAAGATGCAATAATGAATGAACGAGCACTTGAATTTGCATACGAGGGAAAGCGTTGGTTTGATTTGCTTCGGTTAGGACGAAGAAATAACTATGCAAGAAAAGATAAATTAATTGAAGTTATTGTTAGCAATGTTCCGTCGACACAGAAACGAATTTTGGCAACAAAATTAACAAACCCAATGGGGTGGTATTTGCCAATCTATGAAAAAGAAATTGAGCGTAATAATAAACTGGTTCAAAACCCATATTATAATTCGGTAAAATAATGCGTGTAAGTAAATTGTTGTTTTAAAATAAAAAGCATTTAGTAAGAGGTTACATCGGTTGCCGATGATAATTTAAATTTTATAAAATGAAACGAGCATGACCTATAACTGTTACACAGGAGAATCATTACAGAGCGAGTTATCCAAAAGCGATGCCAATGGCGCAATTTCCGCAAGGCAATTCCTTTGGGGCTTTAAAACTAAAAATTAGATTGAGATGAAAAATATAGGATATTTATTAAGCATATTAATCGCTTTGTCGGTTGTTTTTAACTCTTGCAAAGAACCTAACCATGAAGCAGATTTTAAGCACTCGCAGAAATATACTATTTATAGTTATATTTTAGATAACAAAGACGATTTCTCAAGTTTCCAGTCGATACTTGAAAAAGGTGGAATCGATAAAACGTTAAGTGCATACAACCCATACGGAACTGATTATACACTCTTCCTTCCCAATAATAAAGCAATTGATAAATTTATTGAAGAAAGTGACGATTTTTCTTCGTTACAGGAGATTTTAGACAATGAAGATTTTTGTAAAGTTTTTAGCAGATATCATGTGTTAAATATGGGCGTTCACACACAGGATTTCCCATTCGGAGCTTTTCCCGAACCAACTCTATCCGACGATTACTTAACCGTTAGTTTTGTTATTGAACCCGATACATCGTACTATAAAATTAACAATCAGGCAGCTGTTATTTTGCCAAATATCGAAGTGTCGAATGGTTATATTCATCAAATAGAATCAGCATTAAAGCCAATTACTTTTACCAGTTACGAGTGGATTAAGAAAGACCCGGAAGCTTCTATTTTTAAGGATGCTGTTGAATTAACCGGTTTGCAATCGTTAATCGATTTTAATTGGAAAGATAAAGACGAAAAGAGACAGGCATTAACCATTTTGGTTGAACCCGATAACATATATAAAGAGAATGGAGTAAATTCGGTTCAGGATTTGGCACAACTTATTAGCCCGTCAGACAACGACTATACAAACAGTACAAATCCGTTAAACAATTATATTCGGTATCATTTTCTTGTTGGCAGCCTGTTCCTTGATGATTTAGAGGGAGTTGTAACGAACTACTCAACGTATTCCGAAATTCCGCTAAATATCGATGGAACAGGAATTGACATTGTTATAAACAAAGGGAAACAGGTATTCGATACCATAATCTCTGACGAAGGTGATTCTACATTTGTCGATTATATTACCTTCTTATACGACGATAGTAATGTACTTACTCAGAGTGGAGCCATTCATTTTATCGACCGGATAATGACACAAGAAGCACCGTCGAGAGCAATAAAAACGTATGGTTTTTACGAAGAGTCCTTATTTAATGAATACCGTCGTAAACCGGGAACTTATTTAATCGAGGATCCCGATGCTTTAAATTACATTAAATGGTCGGGGGCCGACCTTTTCTTTGTTGATTTAGGAGAACAAGAATCATCGGCTTGGGGAAACGATTATCTTCAAATTGACGGCGACTTTATAATTAGCTATAAAATACCAAAAATAATACAAGGGAAATACGATATATTTATTGGAGCCGATGCTTTTAACGAAGCCAATGCACTCATTGAAATATATATTGACGGGAAAAAAGTGAGTGGTTTAATTGATTTGTCGACCGGAGGAAATTCAAATTCACCATTCAAACAAATAAAAGTCGGAACTATCGATTTTAAACGTTATTCAACCCATAAAATAGTTATAAAACCATTAATACCAGGCCGTTTCTTATGGGATTATATACAATTTAAAC